>NZ_JBRREB010000001.1:0-162511 GCF_056759995.1 Stenotrophomonas sp. STEN030
CGGTAGAGGCCTTACCGGTAGAGCCCCTTGCCGAGCATGGCTCGGCACTACAGGTGGGACTCAGCCGGAGATCGCCAGGCGCTCCTGGCGGTAACGCCACACGGCTACCGCCCACAGCAGCACTGCCAGCAGCACCGAAGCACCCAGATACACAGCCCATTGGGTGGCCGATGGCATCTCGCCGCGGGTCACTTTCACCAGCATCTGGTTCTGCGACAGGAACGGCACCGCGTACTGCCACAACTGGGTGTCCTTCAGCGGGTAGGCCATCAGGGCATAACCCGGCAGCATCGGCAGCAACATCAGCCAGACCATATGGCTCTGCGCTTCCTTCATGCTCTTGGAGCTGGCCGACAAGCAGGTCAGCAGGGCTGTGCCGATCAGCACCAGCGGCAGCAGGATCACCAGCAGCTTGCCCATCGCCGCGAAGCTCACGTCCAGCGAGCGTGCCGCCCCACCGCCAATACTGGCGCTGACCTTGAACGAGATCAGGATCAGCAGCATCGACGCCAGGCCCAGCAACACCGCTGCCAGCATCTTGCCGCTGACCAGCGCACCGCGTGCTGCCGGCGTGGCCAGCAAGGGCTCCAGCGACTGCCGCTCACGCTCACCGGCGGTGGTGTCCATGGCCAGATGCGAGCCGCCGATGAAGGCGAACAACATCAGCACCAGTGGCAGCACCACCGACAGGAAGATGCCGCGCTTGGCCTCGGCCGTGGCCAGATCGCGGGTGCCGACATTGACCGGCGCGGCCACCATCGGATTGACACCACGTGCCAACAAGCGCAATGCGCCCACCGATTGGCCGTAAGCAGTCAGCACACTGCGCACCCTTGCGATCTGCACGTCGCCGGTACGACGGGTGGTATCAGCGACAATCTCCACCTTGGCCGGCTTGCCGGCCTGCCAATCGGCAGCGAAGTTCTCGTCGATCACCAAGGCCAGATCTTCGCGCTGGCTGCGGATCAGTGCTTCGTAGTCAGCCGGCGCCTCGGTGGCATTGATGCCGCGACTGGCCAGGAAGGCAACCAGGTTCGGGGCGCGGGCGATGCCCACCACCGGGATGCTCAAGTCCTTTTCCAACTGCGTCTCGGCGCGCAGGTTGGTGAGCTTGTTCATGCCCAGGAACAGCAGCGGGTACAGCAGCGGCGCGGTCAGCAAGGTAAGCAGGAAGGTGCGGCGGTCGCGGGCGAAGTCGCGCAGCTCCTTGCGCATCACCGTGAAGATGGCGCGGAAATATCCAGTCTGGCTCATGCGTGCAGGCCCTCCTCGCTGCCGATCAGTTTCACGAACGCGTCTTCCAGGTTGCTCTCGTGGGCCTGCTCGCGCAGTTCATCCGGCGTGCCCTGGGCCACTACCCTGCCCTGCGCGACAATCACGATGCGGTCACACAGCGCGGCGACCTCCTGCATGATGTGGCTGGAGAAAATCACGCAGCGGCCTTCCTCACGCAGTTCCTTGAGGAAGCCACGCAGGCCACGGGTAGTCATCACGTCCAGACCATTGGTCGGCTCGTCGAGAATCACATTGCGCGGGTCGTGGATCAGCGCGCGGGCAATCGCGGTCTTGGTGCGCTGGCCCTGGCTGAAACCCTCGGTGGCACGATCGAGGAAATCCTCCATCTGCAGCGCCTTGGCCAGGCGCGCGGTGCGCTCGACGATGGCCGACGAGCTCATGCCATGCAGTTCGCCGAAGTAATCGATGTTCTCGCGGGCAGTCAGGCGCTTGTACACACCGCGCGCATCCGGCAACACGCCAAGGCTGCGACGCACCGCGTTGGGGTCGACCGCGGCATCGATGCCGTCGACCAGCACGCGGCCGCTTTCCGGCGTCATCAGCGTGTACAGCATGCGCAGCGTGGTGGTCTTGCCGGCGCCATTGGGGCCGAGCAGACCGGTGATCTGGCCGTCGTGGGCGGTGAAGCCGACGTCATCCACTGCAATCACCGGCGTCTTGTCCTTGCCCCTGCCGGGGAAGGTCTTGCGGAGTCGTTCTGCAACGATCATGGAAGCTAATCCTCAGTGATGCGGTGATGTCACGGTTCCCAGCCATTGAAGCTGGTGAACGGCGGCACGTAATTGAGTTTTTCCAGGCAGGCACCGTCGAGCGCCTTCGGGTCGGTCTTTTCGATGAACTGCGCGAACAGCTTGGGCATGCAGCCAGCGCCGATGACGTTGTGGCCCTGGCCACGCAGCACGAACAGGCGCGCGTTATCCAGGTGCTTGACCACTTCTTCGCCATAGCGCGGCGGCGTCACCGGATCGAACTCGCCTTCCAGCACCAGCGTCGGCAGCTTGCCGGCCAGCGGCTTGTGGAAGTCGGCTGGTGCGGTGCCCTTGGGCCAGCTGGCGCACATCGCGCCCATGGCTTCGGCCATCTGGTTGCCGAGCACGGTGTCCGCGTCGGCACCGTTGGCGACCATGCTTTCCTTGTCTTCGCTGCACACCACCGACAGCTGCATGCCCATCGCCATGGCATCCTTCATCTCGCCCTGCAGCATCTGCGTCAGCGCCATCAGGTTGTCGTAGCGGCCGCCATTGGCTTCATGGATGAGCTTTGGCAGCAACGCGCCGGCAGCCGGCATGTAGGCATACATGCGCACCAGTCCGGCAACGGTTTCGGCACGCAGCTCGCCCTGCTGCTGTTCGCCTGTGCTGGCGTCGCGGTACTGAACCGTCACCGGCTGCGCACGCAGCTTGGCCAGCAGCGTGTCCAGCTCGGCACGTGGATCACCCAGCTTGTCCTTGCACGAGGCGGTCTTGGTGCATTGGGCGAACTGCAGCGCCAGTGCATCATCCAGGTTGCGCGCGAAGATATTGCCCAGTTGCAGGCTGTTCGGCACCACCGAGTCGAGCACGATGCTGCGGGTGGCCTGCGGATGACGCATGGCGTACTGCTGGGCCACACGGGTGCCGTAGCTGACACCGACCAGATTGATCTGCGTCGCACCGATGGCCTGACGCACCGCATCCAGATCCGCCACCGCCTCGGTGGTGGTGTAGAAGCGCAGGTCGGCCTTCTTTGCCAGCTCGGTTGCGCAGCTCTGCGCCGCTGCCACCATCGAGGCCGTGCTGAAATCCGCATCGTCCGGCGTATCGCAGGCCAGCAGATTGGATTTGCCGGTGCCGCGCTGGTCGACCAGGATCACGTTACGGTGCTTGCGCACCTCGGCAAAAGCAGCATCCACCTGCGGATAGGTAGCAACTGCGGCCTGGCCCGGGCCACCGGCCAGGAAGAACACCGGGTCTGGCTGCAGATCGCTTTCCTTCTCCGGGGCTACCCAGGCGATGTTCAAACTGATCTTGCGACCTTGCGGGTTTGCCCGGTCTTCGGGCACTTCCAGCGTGGTGCACTGCGCTTCCAGGCTGTCACGGCTGCCGGCCGAGCTCAGGCTGCAGGGTTGGAAGTTCAAGCTGCCAAGCGTCTGCGGTTTGCCGGGCGCAGCCGATACAGCTGTGGCTCCCGCCGCAGCAGGCACTGACGCTGGCGTATCGGTTGACCGCACCAGGCGGTAGCCGACGATGCCGGCGATCACAGCCAAGGCGAGGATGGTTTGGGTCTTACGGGACATCATCGGAACAGCCCCTCACGGTTGAAGAAGAAACGGGTCTACCTGCATCCAGACGCGGGCGCGGCAGCTATGTGACATCAGGAAAGAAAATTTCTTCGATCCGGCTTTCGAACAGGCGGGCGATACGGAAAGCCAACGGCAGGCTGGGATCGTACTTGCCGGTCTCCAGCGCGTTGACCGTCTGCCGGGAAACCTCCAGCTGCTCGGCCAGCTCGCCCTGCGACCAGCCCTTGGCTTCGCGCAACTCGCGTAATCGGTTATCCATCGTCGCAGCTCAGTGGTAGCGCCGTGCGACTACGGCCTTGGCCAGCCCATACGACAGGCAGACCAAGGGAAACACCCAGATCATCGCCACGTTGGACGGCACATCGATGACCTTGGCCGACTGCAGAAAGCCCCCTGTCAGGTACACAAGCGAAATGAATGCCGTGGCAAAACTCACCGCCTCCAGCTCGATGCGCTGCTGCAGCTCATCGGCATCGCGGATGTAACGGATCATCGCACGCAGCACCAGCATCATCGGTGGCACCGGCAGCAGCGCGATCAAGGCGCGCAGCAGGCCGTCCTCGACCCGCTTGAGCAGCAGGATCGACAGCACCAGCAGCACCACATAGCCGGCCATGGCCAGCATCACCTCACGGGTATAGCGTTTGCGCAGTTTGGCCGGGGCGGCATCGCAGCCGTCTGGCATCAGCCGGCGCAGCAGCGCCGCCAGTGCGAGGCCAAGAGCAATGCCAAACAGGACGCCGCTGACTTGCTGCGACGCAGCCATCGGCTGCCAAAGCAGCAGGGCGGATGCGACCAGCGTGATTGCAGCGGCGGCAATCAACAAGCCGACCGTCCAAAGATTGCGGCTTATCGCCCGGCCCCTTGCAGCAGCGGCTGCGAGCCGGGCGATACGACAGCACACCGGCGGGCAACGAACGCCGTTGCTGCGGAACAAACAAGAAACCTGCAATGACGCATGGCCAACTCCTGTAAAGCACGCTTGATACATCCTGCGGCCAGCACGGCCGAACTGTCAAGCGACCTTTACAGATACAACCAGTTCGTCGTTCACTCCGCATCGAACTAAGGCAGCTGGTGATGTCGACTCACCGCGACAATCTGAAGCTCGCCCACATTTTTCGTGGCCGAATGCTCAATGGCCGATGCCGATAACACCAGAACACCAGAACACCAGAACACCGTGATTAAGAACCAAAATATCGCATATCAGTCCGTCACCATCAACCAAGGTCCGCGAGAAATGATCAACGGACAAAGCTCGAACGCCTGCAATGTTATCCGCAATATGAGCGGTGGTAGTACGTGCCGGGCTAGAGAATCCCACTGACGGCAGTTCGCCATGTCGACTCCCCGTAATTTAGTGCCAGGCTAAACTAGAGGTTTCCGGTTCGTGGTACTGGCGGAATTCGGCGGGCGTCAGCCCGCCGAGGCTGTCGTGAGGTATATCGGTGTTGTAGTCGGCCAGTCACTGCTCCGCCTGTTCGCGTACTTCTCCGAGGTTGCGGAAGACGTGCATATCCAGCACGCCACGTCGGAAGCTGCCGTTGAAGCGTTCGATGAAGCCGTTCTGCGTCGGCCGGCCTGGCTCGATGAAATCCAGCGCGATGTTCTTGCGCTCGGCCCATTCCGCCAGCGCCAAGGCGATGAATTCGGGGCCATTGTCCAGGCGAAGCTTTGCGGGGTAGCCGCGCCACGCCGCAATCCGTTCCAAAGTGCGAATCACCCACGTAGCCGGTAAATTCAGATCTACGTCGATGGCCAAAGCCTCGCGACTGAAATCGTCGATTACGTTGAATGTACGGAACCGTCGTCCATCCCAAAGCGCGTCGGACATGAAGTCGATCGACCAGCTGCCGTTGATCTGCTCACCGGCCACCAACGGCATCGGGTGTCGGTTTGGAAGACGCTTCTTCCCCAGCCGACGCTGATTGAGTTTCATCAGGCAGTACACACGCCAGACACGCTTGTGATTCCAGACCAAACCGCGGCGACGAATCAGTTGAAACAGCTTGCCGAAGCCGCGCTCCGGAAAACGCTCAGAGAGCTCGGCCAATAACGCGATCACCTCTTCGTCCCGATCCGGTCGATGGCGGTAGCGTGCCGTCGACCGTGGCATCCCAATCGCCGCACAGGCCCGGCGTTCGCTCCAGCCGTGGCGGTCCTGCAGCCAGGCCAAGAGCGGGCGCTTATGCGCCGGGTCTAAAGCTTTTTTGCAATCAGATCCTTCAACGCATGATTCTCCATCGCCAGTTCGGCGTACATCCGCTTGAGCTTTGCGTGTTCGCCCTCAACGTCGCGCAACCGCTGCACGTCCGAAGCTTCCATTCCGCCGTACTTGGACTTCCAGACGTAGTAAGTCGCATCGGAAATGCCAAGCTCACGGCACATTCTTGACCTGCCTTCCAGCCTCAACCTGCTTCAACGTCGTAACGATCTGACTCTCGGTGAATTTGCTCTTGCGCATTGGTGGCCTCCTTGGGGCTAGTTTGCCCGGAGACCTCTAAGAATGCCTGGATCAAGTTTACGGGCAGGCGACAATGACAATCCCCGGAAAATCCATAACGTTACGGAGAAGGAAAAACTCGGCACCCTCTAATAATGCCCATCACCCCTACGCCAAATTGAGAGTATTCCTATGTACGAAGAATGCCCCATTAATGTTGAATCGGAACGGAGGCGCAAGAGCAAATCAACTAATGCTACGAAATTTATTTCGCAAAGAAGTATTGGAAGAAAAACGGGCAGGGTGGTCGGGAGATATTTCCTTGGCTCGTCCCATTCCTACCTGGGCGCTCACGAGTTTGGCAGCAACGACAGCAGCAGTTGTCGTCATATTTTTGTTTATTGGGAGTTATACACGACGCGAACGCGTACCCGGCCAACTAGTGCCCAGCCGAGGGTTGGTAACAATCGCCTCACCAGCCGCAGGCGTCGTGAGGGGACTAAACTATCAAGAAGGCCAGTCTGTTAAGCCAGGAAATATATTGGCCACTGTTGTTCCGCCCTCATATACGTCCGTAAGCGCGAACACAGTGTCCTCGCTCCAACAAGTTGTTGACGAGAAGGAAAAATGGCTAACAGATGCTTTGTACAGCGAGCAACGCCAACTCGATAACCAGCTTCTGGGGCTGCGGGCGCAGCTAGCCATAGCTTGGAGAGAGTTTGAACACCTCCAAAAGGAAATCTCAACGCAAGAGAAGCAGGTGGTCGTCGCAAAGGACATGCTGGACCGCATCTCCAAGGCTGAGGCGGCTAAGATAATTAGCACAATGCAGGTGCGCCAGCAAGAAAGCAACTTACTATCGCAAGAGAGTCAGCTACAGTCACTTCAGAGACAATCCCTGAGTGCTCAGCGCTCGATCTCCCTGTTAGAACAACAACTTTCTGTAATCCCTAACCAAATGGGAGCGCAGCAGGCGGGCTATAAGCGAGAGCTCGCCACGCTGAGGCAAGATCGAATTGAAACCGCGACTCGCGGCGAACTTCGGGTAGTCTCGCCAACAGCCGGAATTGTATCTACTCAGCTGGTAAGTCTTGGACAATCCGTTCAAGCGGGCCAGATTATCTCAGTTCTATTACCAGAGAACAGCCATCTCCAGGCCGAACTCTTTGTTCCTAGCCGCGCCATTGGTTTCGTGAAAGCGGGAAATCCCGTACTACTCCGATATAACTCATTTCCCTCTCAAAAGTTTGGAAGCTACAGAGGAAAAATTGAGCACATAAGCGATAGTGCTCTTAGTCCGGTCCAGCTCAAAAGCTCAGGTCTCGCAGATGAAGCAACAGAGCCGTTATATCGAGTACTGATAACTCCAGAAGCTCAAGAAATTCTTGCGTATGGGGAAAAAATTCCGCTCAAGTCCAGCATGACCCTAGAAGCCGAGATCATGGGTGACAAGCGAACCTTGGCCGATTGGGTTTTGGAGCCAATTTACTCCCTCCGAGGGAAATTGAACGATAAATCATCAATTTAAGAAATTGGCCCGCGGAGAGTAAGAACCGGAGGCGTGGATGCAAAAACTTTTTAAACCAAAAGGAAACACCATGAAACTATGCGATCTAAATTCACTCGGTCAAATTGAAATTATTGACCCAAAATTACTGGCTTTTGTTGATGGTGGACGAGCCGGATCTCCGAATCAAACGATGGAAGCCAACTCTGGCTGCACAAACAGTGGTGATTGCACGGACACGAGTAACTACGGGGGCTGCAGCAACCAAAATCATTGCGTTACCTAACTAGCCCGAAGCGGTCTTGAGTGAACATCCACGTCCCCGGCCCACTATCAATCAATGATTAAAACAGTAATTCAGTCTGAGGCTAGCGAATGCGGGCTTGCTTCGCTGGCCATGCTCTCATCGGCCCACGGCTTAGATATTGGGCTTCCAGAACTGCGGCGCCGATTCCCTTTCTCGTTAAAGGGGGCGAAGCTCACTGACATTATGAAAATAAGCAATCAGTTAGGATTCAAATCGCGCGCGTTACGATTAGAAATGGAGGGGCTGAAAAATCTATCCATTCCATGCATCCTACATTGGGACCTAAACCACTTTGTCGTTCTGGTTCGTGCTGGAAGTAAAAATATAACAATACTAGATCCAGCATGTGGCAAGCGAAAATTGCGCCTGGATGAAGCTTCAAAGCATTTCACCGGAATAGCGCTTGAAGTCTCGCCTTCCGTTGACTTCAAGTCGATCAAAACCAGCAGCTCCGTAAGTATTCGGCAACTCACCGGCCGGGTTCGCGGCTTGTGGGGCTCCCTGAGTCAGATACTAGTACTTTCCTTGGCGCTCCAAGTCTTTGTCATTGTTACGCCATTCTACATGCAGTGGATCGTCGACCAAGTAATCGCTTCCGCCGACAAAAGCCTCCTCGCTGTTCTAGCCATTGGTTTCGCTATCAGCCTAATTCTGCAGATTGCAATAGGCATTTTTCGCGGCATCTCAGTTATATATATCTCGTCTCGCCTCGGCCAGCAGTGGCTCGGCAATGTATTCTCCCATGCCATTCGATTGCCAATAGATTTCTTTGAGAAAAGGCATCTTGGTGACATAACGTCGCGAATGTCTTCCGTTCAAATCATACAACGAACCCTTACCACAAGCTTCATTGAAGCGATCATCGACGGCCTCATGGCAGCAATAACTCTCGGCCTGATGTTTCTATACAGCTGGAAGCTTGCATCTATCACCCTATTGGCAGTCGCGATCTACTCTGTTACGCGGGCACTAATTTATCAGACTATGCGCAACTGCAATGAACAGCAGCTTATATCCAGTGCGAATCAACAGACATATCTCTTAGAGACCCTTCGAGGGATGCAAAGCGTCAAATTGGCCGGCATCGAGTACCTGCGCCAAGGAGTCTATGAAAATTTTGTTATGCGGACTATGAATAGCGAGGTTCGGCTTTCGCGAATGACTCTAGGCTTCCAGAACTTTCGGGTCCTCATCTTTGGCCTTGAAAGAATTGTAGTTATTTGGACCGGCGCTCTACTTGCAATGCAAAATATATTCTCAGTCGGAATGTTGGTCGCTTATCTGGCGTACAAAGATCAGTTCACCGAGCGCATGGCATCGCTAATCGACAAGCTGGTTGAGTTCCGCATGCTGCGTCTTCACGGGGATAGACTATCGGACATCATCCTTACTTCGCCAGAAAATATAGTAGTCGAACCAGATTCAATTCCAAAGAATAATGCTGACATCGTTGTTAGCAGCATTTCATTTCGATACGGGATAGGCGAACCTTGGGTAATCAAGGACTTGAGTCTCCACATAACAGAAGGCGAATCCGTCGCGATAATTGGCCCCTCGGGCTGCGGAAAGACAACGTTGGCAAAGCTATTACTTGGTCTTATAAGGCCAACTGAAGGCAGTATCCGCATAGCAGGATTGGACTTGCATAGAGCGGGCCCCCAGAATCTTCGCAAGATTATCGGTTCGGTTATGCAAGATGACCACCTCTTTGCCGGAACAATCGGCGAGAACATTAGCTTGTTTACAGACGATTATGATCAGGAGCAGATTGAGAGTGCGGCAAAGTTGGCTGCGATCCACGAGGATGTAGCGGCCATGCCAATGGGTTACAACAGCTTGATCGGAGACATGGGAAGTGCGTTATCGGGGGGCCAGAAGCAACGCATAGTTCTTGCGCGCGCTCTCTATCGAAAACCAAGAATACTTATCTTGGACGAAGCGACAAGCCACCTGGATATCACTCGGGAGCGTCTCGTTAACAGTTCGATTCAAAATCTCGCATTGACAAAGGTAATTATCGCCCATCGCCCAGAAACAATCGCCACTGCCGATCGGGTGATTGCTCTAGAAAATGGTCACACCCACTGTGTCGCACCTCCAGAATCTATCCCCCAGCCCCTTACTGAACTCAAGGATGATATAGATGAGCAGCTTCGCCGATAGAGAAAGACTCAAGTTCGACTCGCGCCTTATTAGTGCTTTTGACCAGAGGCGATTAGACCTCATTCTTCTTAGTACTGAAAAATGCAATTATCGATGCACGTACTGCTACGAGGACTTTCTAATCGGACAAATGCCTCCATCTGTCGTCAGTGGAGTTAAGAACCTCATCAAGCATAGAACTAATGACTTGCACCGCCTCAGCATAGAATGGTTTGGCGGCGAGCCACTACTCGCGCAGAAGTCTGTTTTTGATATATCAGAATATGCCTACGCTCTTTGCCAAGAAAAAGGAATTTCTTTCCACGGATCAATGACCACAAACGGTTCAAAGCTCACCGAAGCAACCCTTGGTAGACTTATTGAATGCGGAGTTACTGGCTTTCAGATAACTCTTGATGGTGACCGAGATCTTCATAACCTTACCCGCATAAAGGCCAACGGTCAGGGCTCTTTCGATGAGATATGGGGTAACTTGCTCGCCGCATCTGGAATGAAGGGTAGCTTTTCAATAACCCTTCGAGTTCATGTCTCTCCACAAAACTACGCAGGACTGGAATCCTTTGTAGATAAGATTCACGACCATTTTGGGAACGACCCTCGATTCTCAATTTACTTCCACAAAGTTAGCAACCTCGGCGGCGATACGAAGGATTTGATGTCATATGCAGAGTACGGCGAAAAAGTTCGCTTGCTCACAGATAAAGTTAAGAGGCTCTGGAGCGCAACCAACGATGATATAGCCCGATCGGAGCAAGATCTCCCAGCTCTAGGTTACATCTGCTACGCAGCGCGGCCCAACTCCCTCCTGGTGAGGGCAGATGGACGTATTGGCAAATGCACAGTTGCCTTTGATGACAGCAGAAACGATCTAGGACGAATCAATCAGGATGGCACCGTTTCGATCGACAATCAGAAACTAGCATTGTGGATGGCGGGATTTTCAAATATGGATGACAAGTCACTTGCCTGCCCTTTATCAAAGCTTGGGCATCTAACAGAAGAACATCCCGATAAGAGCAAGCGAATTTCAGTAGCTATGAGTACCGCTAGTACCTGACGCAACATGAGCCAACTACAAGCCGTAGTGTTATCAGTGCTCGGCATGAGCAAAATCTATATCTGTAGGTAGAAGTTTTTCTGAGTGGCGTGCGAACTTTACATAGAAGAAGGAGAAAGTTAATGATACGCGTAGAAAAAATTGCTCTCGATGAAAGAGGCATCATCCTCATCTCCGACCAAGCACTGCTGGACCAAGTCAGTGCTGGCTATGCCGCGAACTCCCCAAACTTGGTATCTACCAATGTTGGAGCGTGCTCAAACATCGCAGACTGTAGCAACGGCCTCAACCTCGGAGTGTGTATCCCCTAATGATTATATGCAACCTTAATCAATACGGCCAAATGGAGATTCTTGACGATGAGCTGTTGGCAGCTGTGCAGGGGGGCGTAGCTAGCACGCCAAACTTCACCTCCACCAACGGCGGCTGTACCAATGAAGCAGATTGTCTGGATTCGACAAACGCAGGAGTTTGTGCAAATCACGGCAGCTGCTAACCAACCAAAGCTTCCTTAACATAAACCGAGTCGCCTCGCACGCCACTCACCAACCGTCGCCAAAGTGAAATGATTTCAAAACGTTGCGCAAAGATTGCATTAACCACCATACTCGGAATGATGCCGCTTGCTGGCTCAGCTGCTTACGCCCCCTCGTGCATCGACGCGAGCGACCTGAAGCTTCCGGACACTCAACTTAGCAATTTTGAAAAGATGAGAGTTGCCGCCGAGATCAAGTACGCAATCGAAGTATTCTTTGCACACTGGGAGGGAGTTCCCGATCTCGATTTTGAATCTGAGTACGAAAACTATCTCTCCTCAATCTCGGAGTCGACATCACGCCGTCACTTCAATCTCGAAACTCTCAAGCTCTTTTCGAAACTCGGAAATGGCCACACAAAATTCGTAGACAACTGGATATGGAACACTTCCTTTGAAGGGACTGGCTTGCAAGTCAAGCACCAACAGGGTCAATGGGTTATTTACAATAGTAAACGGCCTGAATTAGCACCAGGCGAAATCATAGCCGATATTGATGGATGCCCAATTGACAAACTTGTCGCAGTGAACAAAAAGTATATTTCCGGATCAAGTAGTAGCTCGGTCAATAATCGTTTTTTTAATACACCCTATTTATTTCCAAAGAGATTCGTTGTCGGGCTGAATAGTGGGCGCCGAGTTGTCGTTGATAGAGCTCATTCGGGCGACTCTTGGCGCTCCTCGAACGATCCTGCAATGCTGCCTCCCGAAGTCTACTACCTCCGTGTTTCGTCGTTCACCAGCACTGATATGGAAGATTCCGCGCTCGCTTTTTTCGCAAGCCATCGAGATGCCAAAGCGGTAATCGTTGATTTACGTGGCAACGGCGGCGGAACCACGCCTACGAGACTAATGTCGGCACTCCTTCTTGATCCGTACAGAGATTGGACCGAGAGCTCGGCGATGTCAGTTGGCTTACTTCGTTCATACGGGAGCCTAATCACTGATCTAGAGAAGAGTGGCAAAGCTCAGAATCTTGAGCTCTATGGCTTTGCCATGGGAATGAAAAATTATTTTTCTCGCCCAACTCTAATGTCACCGGGTGGGCTAGTCGTGCCGAATAATCCGGTCTTCCAAGGAAAACTCGTGCTGTTGGTTGATGACGGCTGTGCATCAGCCTGTGAAGATTTCGTCATGCCGATAAAGCAAACTCGCCGTGCACTCCTTGTTGGCGACACTACCTTTGGGTCGTCCGGGCAGCCGAACTTTTCGAGATTTGAGAACGGAATGATGTTCTCCGTGGGCGCCAAACGAATGACATTCCCTGATGGCTCCTCCTACGAAGGTTTCGGGATTGAGCCGGACCATTTCGCCATCCCGACCGCTGACGATGTCAAAGATAGGAGCGACGTAGCTCTCAAGATGGCGATAGATCTTGCATCGACGTTCCCGCTCTAATTTCCATGCCGACGTGACAACTGGCATCTCCTTCTCATTAGAATCAGCCCGCTCCAATTTATTTTTGTTAGCCGATCCAGCTTCCGAGTTTGAGTACAGCGGTCATATCCAATTCGTATTGTGGGCATGCGGCAACCCGCCCCCCCCCTTGACACGCGCCGAATATTATGCATTATCGTTTAGCTAACGACGCTACGTTAGCTAAGTGGCCAGCACAGAAACCACTGAATTACTAAACCTCAAACTTCAAATTTCAAATTTCAAATTTCCTTTTGATACTCACACTAGCAGGGGCAATGGTTATGGCGGGAGCAACCGGTCATAGCATGGACGCTGTGCCATCTGAAGTTGGATCCATATTTCATCCATGACATTACAGTTGTTTGGCCTCAAGACCATACTTACCTACGACGCTGGCTGAGCCCATAAGCGTCGGCATATGTGCAGATCCGTCGACATCTGTTCGCCTATTGAGATCGGAAACAATGGCGACTGCGGCACAGTCGCCATTGCGTTACTTGCTGCTGACGTACTTCTCGCGGCGGATCTGCGGCATTGGCAACCCAGCTTCCTTCAGCACTTCCACGCAGGTATCAACCATGTCCGGGTTACCGCACAGGTAGACGATATCGCGGGCCGGATCCAGGCCGATTTCGGCCAGCTGCTGCTGCACGTAACCTTTGCGGACATCGGCGTGCGGGTTCTCCGGCAGTTCGCGCGACAGGCAAGGCATGTAGCGGAAGCCAGGGTTGGCTGCGGCGAACGCATAGAAGTCGTCGCTGTACAGCAATTCTTCCGGCCTGCGAGCGCCCTGGAGCAGCACCACTTCCACGCCGCGCTCAACCATCGCCGCCTGCAGCTGCGGCAACATCGAGCGGTACGGGGTGACGCCGGTGCCGGTGGCGATCAGTACATAGCGGGCGTTGTGGTCGCCCGGTTGCAGGCAGAAACGGCCGAACGGGCCGCTGCCGCTGATGTGGTCGCCCAGCGCCATACCCTCGAACAGGGCCGTGGCAGCGCCGCCTGGGACGAAGCTGACCGCAATCTCCACCGCATCGCCCGGGCCCAAGGCGTGGTCGTGGATGGTGGCCAGCGAATAGCTGCGCTTGGCCGGGGTGCCATCGGCGTACTCGAAGTGAACCTGAATGAACTGGCCGGGCAGGAAATCCAGCGGCTGACCGTCGTCACGGACGAACTGGTAGTGGCCGATGCTGGGTGCCAGCATGTGGCGGCCGACCAGCTTGAGGGGGAATTGGATTGGCACAGGAGGGGAACAGTGTGTAACCGGGTATGGACCACGGGGCCTCCTATAATAGCCGCCTGCACTTATCCGACGCCTGTACCCGGCGCGAAGGCCCGAGATTGGACTCCCGTACCCCCACCAGCACAGCTGCGCTGCGCATCACCGACCTGCGCAAGACTTATGACAACGGCGTCCAGGCCCTGAAAGGCGTGTCGCTGGAAGTCGCCCCAGGCGATTTTTTCGCCCTGCTCGGCCCCAACGGCGCCGGCAAGTCGACCCTGATCGGCATTGTTTCTTCACTGGTGAACCTGAGCGAAGGCCAGGTACAGGTGTTCGGCAGCGACCTGGTGGCCGAACGCAGCGCCACCATGCGCCTGATCGGGCTGGTGCCGCAGGAGATCAACTTCAACCTGTTCGAAAAGCCCTTCGATATCCTGGTGAACTATGCCGGCTTCTACGGGATTCCGCGTGCCGAGGCCGAGGTCCGCGCCGAGGAAGAACTCAAGCGCGCGCACCTGTGGAACAAAGCACAGATGATGAGCCGCACCCTGTCCGGCGGCATGAAGCGCCGGCTGATGATCGCCCGCGCGATGATGACCCGCCCGCGCCTGCTGATCCTCGATGAGCCCACCGCTGGCGTGGACATCGAGATCCGCCGCGACATGTGGAAGACGCTGCAGGAAATCAACGCCGCCGGCACCACCATCATCCTCACCACGCATTACCTGGAAGAGGCCGAGCAGCTGTGCCGCAACCTGGCCATCATCAACCACGGCCAGATCGTCGAGCAGGGCCCGATGCGTGACCTGCTGGCCAAGCTCGACGTGGAAGGCTTCCTGTTCGACATCGACGGTGAGCTGCCCGCCCAGCTACCGCAGATCGAAGGCGCAGTGCTGACCGCCAGCAACGCGCACACGCTGGACCTGGACATGCCGCGCGCGATGGATTTGAACCGAGTCTTCGACGCCTTGAATGCCGCCGGCATCCGCGTGCGTTCGATGCGTACCAAGAGCAACCGCCTGGAGGAGCTGTTCGTGCGGCTCACCGGCAACCTGGAGAACAGCGCAGCATGAGTACACCCGTTCCCGTGACCGACAGCAGCCGCAACTGGGTGGCGCTGGGCACCATCGTTCGTCGCGAGGTCAACCGCATCCTGCGCATCTGGGGCCAGACCCTGGTGCCGCCGGCGATCACCATGACCTTGTACTTCCTGATTTTCGGCGGCCTGATCGGCTCCAAGATCGGGCAGATGGGCGGCTACAGCTACATGCAGTTCATCGTGCCGGGCCTGGTGATGATGAGCGTGATCCAGAACAGCTACGGCAACATCAGCTCCTCGTTCTTCGGCGCAAAGTTCGGCCGACATATCGAAGAACTGCTGGTCAGCCCGATGCCGAACTGGGTGATCCTCGGCGGCTACGTGGCCGGCGCGGTGCTGCGTGGTTTGATGGTGGGCGTGATCGTGCTGATCATCGCCATGTTCTTCACCCCCGTACGCATCCCACACCCGCTGGTGACGCTGACCACGGTGCTGCTGGGCGCAACGATCTTCTCGCTGGCCGGCTTCATCAATGCCGTCTACGCGAAGAAGTTCGACGATGTGGCGATCGTGCCGACCTTCATCCTGACCCCGCTGACCTACCTGGGCGGCGTGTTCTATTCGGTGACCTTGTTGCCGGGTTGGGCGCAGGCGATGACCCACGCCAATCCGATCTTCTACATGGTCAATGCGTTCCGTTACGGCCTGCTCGGCAGCAGCGACGTGCCGTTGTGGGTGTCGTATGCGTTGATGCTGGGTTTTGTTGTCGCACTCACCACGTTGGCGTTGTGGCTGCTGCGCCGAGGCGTAGGCCTGCGCAGCTGAAAGAAGGCGCCGAAAGGCGCCTTTTTTTGGTTTTTCTTTGGTTCTTGTGGGAGCGGCGTCAGCCGCGAAGCTCGTACAACATCAAGCCAAGATGACTCTGCATCCAGGGTATTGCGAGCCATGTTTTATGTACCCGGAAGCAATCTCAGCTTCGCGGCTCACGCCGCTCCCACAAAATCTGCAAGAGCAGCACCTATGATGGCTTCACTCCCCTCTGTTGATGGATATCCAAGCTGATGCGCATCCTGATTCTCGGTGCCGGCGGTACCGGTGGTTACTTTGGTGGTCGGCTGGCCCAGGCCGGCGTTGATGTCACCTTCCTGGTCCGGCCCAATCGCGCAGCCCAGCTCGATCGCGATGGCCTGGTGATTCGTAGTCCGCTCGGCGATGCGGCATTCCCGGTTGCCCATGTCACCGCCGACGCCCTGCCGCAACTCGCGCAGGAGCGCCCCTTCGATCTGGTCATCCTCAGCTGCAAGGCCTATGACCTGGACAGCTCGATCGACGCCATCGCACCCGCAGTTGGCGCCAACACCAGCGTGCTGCCGATCCTCAACGGCCTGCGCCATTACGCCGCATTGGATGCGCGTTTCGGGCGCGAGCGCGTATTAGGCGGGCTGTGCTTCATCAGCGCGACCAAGGCCGAAGATGGCGCTGTGCTGCATCTGGACAAGCCGGCCAAGTTGACCTTCGGCGAGCGCGATGGCGCTGCTGACAGCGCACGCGTGAGCGCATTGGCCAAGGCTTGCGAACAAGCCGGTATCGACCATGTCGCCTCGGCCAATATCGCCCAGGAGCAGTGGATCAAGTACACCTTCCTGACCGCGCTGGCGGCTGGCACCTGCCTGATGCGCGCCGACGTCGGCACCATCGTTGCCAGCGACCACGGCACTGCCTTCATGCAGGCTTTGTACGCCGAGTGCCTGGCGGTCGCCGCGCAAGCCGTGCAACCGATTCCCGCGAAAGCACAGGAAATCGCGCTGGGTGCGATCACCAAGCCCGGTTCGCCGATCAAAGCCTCGATGCTGCGTGATCTGGAAGCCGGGCAGCGCGTGGAGGCTGCGCATATTGTCGGCGACATGCTGGGCCGGGCACTTGCCGCTGGGCAATCAGCGCCACTGCTGCAGGCGGCGTATTGCCACCTGCAGGCCTATGAGGCGCAGCGCGCCGCTTGAGGTTTCGGCCTTCCGCCTGCCGTCAGACCGGCGGCAGGCGGAAGAAGGAGCGGGTAGCAGCGGTAGCGTTGGCGGCGGTGACCGCCACGTCTTCGCCACGGTCGCGGGCCAGTTCCTCGACGATATGCGACAGGAACGCCGGCTCGTTGCGGCGGTCCTTGGGCAGCGGCCGCATCGTACGCGGCAACAGGTACGGCGCGTCGGTCTCGATCATCAGGCGCTCGGCCGGGATGTGCTTGACCAGCTCACGCAGGTGGGCGCCACGGCGCTCATCACACAGCCAGCCGGTGATGCCGATGTACCAATCGCGGTCCAGGTAATCGAACAGTTCCCGGCGCTCGGCAGTGAAACAGTGCACCACGGCCGGGCCGAGCTTGCCGTCGAAGTTTTTCATCATCGCGATGAAATCATCATGCGCATCGCGCTGGTGCAGGAACAAGGGCTTGCCGGCAAGGTCCGCGGAGATCTGCAACTGGCGCTCGAAGGCCTTGCGCTGGGCCGGACGCGGAGAGAAATCGCGGTTGTAGTCCAAGCCACACTCGCCCACCGCCACCACTTCCGGATGCGCCTGCAATGCGCGCATTTCCACGTCGCATTCTTCGGTGTACTCACTGGCATGGTGCGGATGCACACCGGCGGTGGCGTACAGAAAACCCGGATGACGCCGCGCCAGATCCAGCGCCATCGGCGAATGCTCGCGGCTGGCACCGGTGATCACCATCTGCACCACGCCAGCAGCGCGGGCGCGCTCCAGCACCGCGTCGATGTCGCGATCAAAGGATTCGTGGGTGAGGTTGGCGCCGATGTCGATCAGTTGCATTGAGCTGGATGTGGTGAGGCGGGAACGGTGAATTGTAGAGCTTTGACCGTTGGCAAGCCCTTCGCAGGATGAACGAGCCCGTATAGCCGGGTTTCTGGCGGCGTTTGGAGCGCTCGGCTTCTACAATGCGGCAATGGCAATAGCATTTCCCATCACTCCGCTGCTCCCCGACATCCTCCAACAGCTGGCCACGCACACGCGGCTGGTGCTGGAAGCGCCGCCTGGCGCCGGTAAGACCACCCAGGTGCCGCTGGCGCTGCTGGATGCGCCGTGGCTGCAGGGCGGCAAGATCATCATGCTGGAACCGCGCCGGGTAGCCGCGCGCAGTGCCGCCACCTTCATGGCCAAGCAGTTGGGCGAGCCGGTCGGCGAAACCGTCGGTTACCGCATCCGCTTCGAGAACAAGGTGTCCGCGCGTACCCGCATCGAGGTGGTCACCGAAGGCATCCTGACCCGCATGCTGCAGGATGATCCGCTGCTGGAAGGCGTGAGCGCACTGCTGTTCGATGAATTCCACGAGCGCCATCTGTCCGCCGATCTCGGCCTGGCGTTGGCGCTGGACGTGCAATCGCAGCTGCGCGACGACCTGCGCATCGTCGTGATGTCGGCGACGCTGGATGGCGAGCGGCTGGCGCAGTTCCTGGATGCGCCGCGCCTGTCCAGCGAAGGCCGCAGCTATCCGGTGGAAATAAGCCACTTCCCGGCCCGTCGCGACGAGGCGCTGGAAGCGCAGACCCGGCGCGCGGTGGAACAGGCGGTGGCCGAGCATCCTGGCGATGTACTGGTGTTTCTGCCGGGGCAGCGGGAGATTGCGCGGGTGCAGGCCGCTTTGAGCCCTTCCCCCTCCGGGGGAGGGGTTGGGGAGAGGGTAAGTGGCGCAGCCACCCGCACTGTCCAATTGCACGAGGCTTCACCCGCACCCTCATCCGGCGCTGCGCGCCACCTTCTCCCGGCGGGAGAAGGGTTTGACGTGCTCCCCCTCCACGGCGAGCTGCCGATCGAACAGCAAACCCGCGTGCTGCAGCCCGATCCCGACGGCCGCCGCCGCGTGGTGCTGGCCACCAATGTCGCCGAATCCTCGGTCACCCTGCCCGGCGTGCGCGTAGTGATCGATGCCGGGCTGGCGCGCGAACCGCGCTACGACCCCAATAGCGGCTTCTCGCGCTTGGATGCGGTAACCATCTCGCAGGCCTCGGCCGACCAGCGCGCCGGCCGTGCCGGCCGCGTTGCTTCCGGTTGGGCATGGCGGCTGTGGCCGCAGTCGCAACGGCTTGAGCCACAGCGCCGCCCGGAAATGGCGCAGGTGGAACTGGCCGGGCTGGCGCTGGAACTGGCGGCCTGGGGCAGTGACGATCTGCGCTTCGTCGATCCACCGCCCAGCGGTGCACTCTCGGCCGCACGTGAACTGCTGCAGCGGCTGGGCGCATTGAGCGCAGACAACACGATCACCGCGCTGGGCAGGCGCATGCTTGCGATGGGCACACATCCGCGCATGGCGGCAATGCTGATATCTGCGGGCAATCCGCGCGAACAAGCCTTGGCGGCAGACCTTGCAGCACTGCTGGAAGCACGCGATCCGCTGCGTCAGGGCGGTGACGCACTGGCCGCGCGTTGGCGCGCCCTTGCCGCCTTCCGCAATGGCCGCGCGCCCTACGACGCCAATCGCGGTGGACTGGCTGCGATTGATGCGGCCGCCAAGCAATGGCGCCGTCGCCTGCGCTGCGATACCACGCCGCCAACGGATATCGAAGCGCATGAACTCGGCGACCTGCTCGCCCATGCCTTCCCCGACCGCATTGCCACCCAGCACCCGAATGATCCGCAGCGCTACCAGCTGGCCAATGGCCGCAGTGCCCGCCAGTTCGACAACAGCGATCTGCGCGGCGAGCCGTGGCTGGTGATCAGCGAGCTGCGCCATGACCCACGTGATGCGCTGATCCTGCGTGCGGCACCGGTCGACGAACAACGCCTGCGCCGCGACTTTCCTGATCGCTTCAAGACCCAGGATGTCGTGCGCTGGAACAGCGCCAAGCGCGCATTGGAAGCACGCCGCGAAAGCAGCTTCGAGCGCATCGTGCTGGACAGCCGCCCGGCTGGCCAGGTGGACCCGGCACGCGCTGCACGCGCACTCACCGACGCGGTACGCGAGTTGGGACTGGATGCATTGCCATGGACCGAGAATCTGCAGCAGCTGCGCTGGCGGGTGATGGGCTTGCGTAAATGGATGCCGGAACTGGAGCTGCCCGATCTATCCGACACTGCCTTGCTGGAGACGCTGGATGATTGGCTGCTGCCGGCATTCAACGGCAAGACGCGCCTGGAAGCCTTGTCCGAGGAAGAACTTGGCGAAGCACTGAAGTCCGGCATTGATTGGAGCAAGCGGCAGTTGGTGGATCGTCACGCGCCGACGCGCATCAGCGTGCCTTCAGGAATGGAGCGACGCATCGAGTACGCGTTGGACGATGACGGCGTCAACCCGCGCCCGCCGGTACTGGCGGTGAAGTTGCAGGAGCTGTTCGGCTTGGCCGATACCCCGCGCATTGCCGATGGGCGTGTGCCCTTGCTGTTGCACCTGTTGTCGCCGGGTGGCAAGCCCTTGCAGGTAACTGGAGACCTGCGCAATTTCTGGCAGAACACTTATGCCGAGGTCAAGAAAGAAATGAAGGGGCGCTATCCACGGCATCCGTGGCCGGATGATCCCTGGAGTGCTACGGCGACGCATCGGGCGAAGCCTCGGGGGACGTGATTGGGATTTGGGGCAGAGGCGCGAGCAAGAGCAACAGCCCCCCTCCCCACCCCTCCCCTTGCCTGCGGCAAAGGGAGGGGGCGGTTCCTGACACTTTGTCAGTGTGCAGCGCAGCCGCTTCGGCTCCCTCCCTTGCGCAGAGCGCAGGGGAGGGTTGGGGAGGGCTAGCTTTTGACACTCGCCGCCACCGTTACTCCAGCTTCAGCCTTCCACAACCGCACCCAGCGCTTCCCGGCTAACATCCCGTACACGGCCCTCTGGTAAGAATGGGGGTCTGGCCCTCATCTACATGGAGTCCCCACATGAGCAAGTTCAGCGATATCACCGGCCCGGCACTGGAGCGTGCACTGGAACTGGTCAACAGCGCCGGTGGCAACATCAAGCACGGTGGTTCCAGCGCAGCCGAATGGCTCAAGACCGGCGCTGCCATTGGTGCGATGAAAACCGGCGGCCGTGCCGTCACCCGCGTCGCCAAGCGCAACCCCACTGCTACCGTCGCGGTTGCGGCCGTTGGCCTGGGTTTGATTGGCTATGCGCTGTACCGCAAGAACAAACGCGACAACGAGGCCATCGAAGCCAAGTCGCGGCAGATCGCGCAGCGTCGCCGTCATGCGGCCAGCGTGACTGATGAAACCAGCGATATCGGCAGCGACGCCTGATTTTTTTGGGGTGGCGCTTGAGTCTAGAGCTACCCCTCCGCAACCCTCCCCTGCGCGTTGCGCAAGGGAGGGAGCGGGTCCTGCAGCTTGCTAGAGACCTAGTTCTGCCAATACGGCTGCGGTGGATTGGCCGATGCCATCCAACTGCGGATTGATACGCCCCGGCTCGTTGGCGAACTTGATCGGAATGCCCAGGTGGGTTCCACCCTGTGCATCGGCCCAGACCATTTCGCGCGCACGTGTATGCGGATCATTGAAGGCTTCGGTCAGCGTCTTGACCGGCGCCCAGCACACGTCGATGTCGTGCAGGAACAGCGTCCATTCCACCAACGTGCGGCGGGCAAAGGTTTCGGCCAGGAACTCCTTGACCGGGTCCTGACCGCTGCCCGGTGGCAGATGGCAGAGATGGATCAGGTCGGCGCGACCGAGCGCGCTCAACAGGTTCTCGGCGAACTTGTGCTCGGCACCGCCGAGTGCGATCCAACGATCGTCGGAGCAGCGGTACAGCTTGTACAAGGCATTGCCGCCCCAACTGCGCTCTTCCTTGACTACCGGGTCACGGCCGAGTGCAAACGGCGGGCCCAGCACATTTGGCAACCACGCCATCAACGCGTCCTGCATCGACAAATCGATGTAGTCGCCCTCGCCCGTGCGCTCGCGGCGGAACAAGGCCATCAGGATGCCGTTAAGCGCCATCAGCGAGCCGGCCATGTCGGCCACCGGCATATGCGGCATCGCCGGTGTGCCATCCGGCGCGCGGTTCAGACTGACCACACCCGTGTCTGCCTGCATCGCCAGATCGTGGGCAGGCCGATTGACCTTGGGCCCGGTCTGGCCGAAAGCGCTGATTGAGCAATACACCAGCTTCGGATTGATCGCCTTGCAGCTGGCGTAGTCGATGCCCAGACGCTGAGCGACGCCGGGGCGGAAGGCTTCCACTACCACATCGGCCCACTCCACCAGCCTGACGAAGGCGGCTTTGCCATCAGTGCTTTTCAGATCCAGCACGATGCAACGCTTGCCGCGATGGGTGTTACGGAACCAGGTGGATACACCGGCCTGCTTGAGCCCGACCTCGCGCACCGGCTCGCCGCTGGGCGGTTCGATCTTGATCACGTCGGCGCCATGATCGGCCATCATCATGGTCAGGTGGGGGCCGGGCAGGAACAGCGACACATCGAGTACGCGTACACCTTCAAGTTTCATCATCGACTCCGTTGGATCACGCGCTGAGCAGGCGCACGCGATCCGCATCGTTGTAGCCCAGCTCGCGCAGCAATGCGTCGGCATCGGCATTGAGTGGCGGGCAGGCATTGCCGCTCAAACGTTGACCATCGAGCTTGATCGGGTTGCGAAGCAGACGCTGCGTGCCTTGTGCGTGCTCGACGTCCTGCAGCATGTCGACATCGCGTACATAGGGATTGTCCAGCGCCTGGGCGATATCCAGCACCGGCGCGATCGGAATACGGCCAGCAAACTTCCCAGTCCAATACGCAGTGGGCTGGGTGCTGAGGATCGCATCGACCAGCTCGGTCAGTTCCTCACGCACCTTGCGCCGCTCGGCGAAGTTGGCGAAGCGCTGCTCCGCGGCCCAAGCCGGATTGCCGATGCCTTCAACGAAGGTCTGCCAGAACTTCTCCAACATGCACATCACCATCACCCAGCCATCCGCGGTGCGATAGACCTGGCACGGCACGGTGGACGGATGCGCACTGCGCGACAGGCGCTCGGTGCGGTGTCCTTCGTTGAGGTACCAGGTGGCCGGATAGCTGAGCTGGTGCAGGGCCACGTCGAACAGACTGACATCGACATCGCGGCCAAGCCCGGTGCGCATTGCACCGATGATGGCGGCGAGCAGGCCCATCGACAGGGTGGTGCCGGTCATGAAGTCGACCATCGACAGGCCGAAGCGCGCCGGCGGCGCGTCGGGCTCGCCGGTAAGCGCCATGAAGCCGGCTTCGGCCTGCATCAGGTAGTCATAGCCCGGCCACGCGGCGCGCTCGTTGTCGCGGCCGTAGGCGGACAGGTGGGCGCAGACGATCTTTGGATTTAGCTTGCTGAGCGTGGCGTAGTCCAGACCGAGCTTGCCCGGCTGGTCGCCCCGCAGGTTATTGAGCACGGCGTCGGCGCTGGCGACCAGCTTTTCGAAGACGTCGCGGCCTTCGGCGGCTTTCAGGTCCAAGCGTAGGGAGCGCTTGTTGAGGTTGAAGGTCTGGAAGAACAGGCTGTCGCCTTCGCCCAGGAAGTACGGGCCAGTAGCGCGCGAAACGTCGCCGCCCGGTGGGGATTCGATCTTGATGACTTCGGCGCCGAGGTCGGCCAGATGCATCGAGCCATAGGGGCCAGCACCGTACTGTTCGACGGCAAGGATGCGTAGTCCCTGCAGGGGAAGGTCTTTCATGTGTGGCCTCTGGTTTGTAAAAAGCACCGCGGTGGTTGAGGACCGCGGTGAAGGGATGTTGCTGTTGCGTCTGCCTGGCTGTTGCTGTTGCTGTTGCTTTGGCTTTGGCTGTTGCTTTGGCTTTGGCTTTGGCTTTGGCTTTGGCTGTTGCTTTGGCTGTTGCTTTGGCTTTGGCTTTGGCTTTGGCCTTGGCTTTGGCCTTGGCTTTGGCCTTGGCTGTTGCTGTTGCTGTTGCTCTATCCCTTCTCCCGCAAGCGGGAGAAGGTGCCCGAAGGGCGGATGAGGGGAGCTTTTGACTTTGCATGTAGAGCTTCCCCTCACCCCAACCCCTCTCCCGCAGGCGGGAGAGGGGCTTTGCGTCTGATGCTTTCGGGAGAGGGGCTTTTGTCTGCTTGGGCTTCTAGATCTTGTTTCTTGCCACCAATTGTTTGGCGATGATGATGCGCTGCATTTCATTGGTGCCTTCACCAATACACATCAGCATGGCGTCGCGGTGGAAACGCTCGATGTCGTATTCCACCGAATAGCTGTAGCCACCAAAAATCCGCATGCCTTCCTGCGCGCAGTACGCACCAGTCTCGGTGGCGAAGTACTTGGCCATGCCCGCTTCCATGTCGCAGCGCAGGCCCTTGTCGTAGGCATTAGCCGCGCTCTCGATCAGCAGCTTCGACGCTTCAACCTTGGCTGCCATCTCGCCCAGCTTGAGCTGGATGGCCTGATGCTCGGCGATCGGCTTGCCGAAGGTCATGCGTTCCTGCGCGTAACGCACCGACAAGCGCAGTGCGCCCTCGGCAATGCCACAGCCGCGCGCCGCCACATTGATGCGACCCAACTCCAGGCCACCAACCGCATGCTGGAAGCCCTGACCTTCAGTGCCACCGAGCAGGCAGTCCGCCGGCACCTTGTAGTCCTGGAATACCAACTCGCAGGTGTCGATGGCGCGGTAGCCGGACTTCTTCATCTTCTTGGCGACGATGAAGCCTTCGTCCTTCTCGGCGATGAACATGCTCATGCCCTTGTGGCGCGGCTGCGCCTCCGGGTCGGTCTTGACCAGTAGCAGCACCATGTCGCCATACATGGAATTGGTGATCCAAGTCTTGGCGCCGTTGATGACGTAATGGTCGCCATCGCGCTTGGCAACGCTGCGGATCGCCTGCAGATCGGTACCCGCGTTCGGCTCGGTCAAACCCAACGCGCCGCGCAGCTCGCCGGTGGCCATGCGCGGCAGGTACTTCTGCTTCTGTGCCTCGGTGCCGCAACGCTCGATTGCCGCAGCCATGATCAGGTGCGAGTTGAAGATGCCGGTCGGCGCCATCCATACCGACGACACCTTGATCACGATCTTGGCGTAGATGCGC
Source organism: Stenotrophomonas sp. STEN030 (assembly GCF_056759995.1). Lineage (NCBI taxonomy): Bacteria > Pseudomonadati > Pseudomonadota > Gammaproteobacteria > Lysobacterales > Lysobacteraceae > Stenotrophomonas > Stenotrophomonas sp. STEN030. The sequence goes on from NZ_JBRREB010000001.1 coordinate 25,257, forward strand.
GCCGGCAGCCCAAGCCCACCGTACTCCGGCGAGATGGTGGCACCGAACAGGCCGAGGTCCTTCATCTCCTCGACCAGGTGATGCGGGTACTTGTCTTCGAGATCGTATTCCTGCGCGATAGGCGCGACCGACTTCTCCACCCAATGGTCAATCGAGTCAAGAAGTGCCTGCTCTTCGTCAGGGCCCCACAGCTGTTCCTGTTCGGTGCTCATCATTGCGCTCTCAGTAGTTGACCTTGTCTTCCACCGAGTGGCCGCGCTTGGCGATCAGCATGGTGCGGTTGAAGGTGCAGACCAGCTTGCCGTCCTGGTTGAAGCCATCGGTGCGGCAGGTGACGATGCCTGCACCCAGACGCGACTTTGATTCGCGCTTCTCCAGCACTTCCGATTCGGCGATCAGGGTGTCGCCGACAAACAACGGATGGGTCATCTTGATTTCGCTCCAACCAAGATTGGCCACCGCCTTCTGGCTGACATCCGTGACGCTCATGCCGACCATCAGCGCCACGGTGAACGGCGAGCAGACGATCACCTTTCCGAACTCCGATGCCTTGGCGTATTCCTTGTCGAAGTGCATCGGATGGGTGTTCATCGTCAGCAGGGTGAACCAGGTGTTGTCGGTCTCGGTGATCGAGCGGCCGGGGCGGTGCTCGTAGATGTCGCCGACATTGAACTCTTCGTAGTAGCGGCCGAAGGTTTCGCGGAAGCGGTTTTCGGAAATCTGCTTGACGTTCTGAACCATGACAATGTCCTTTTGGTGCGGGTTGGGCTGGCGCTGGGCGCAGCTCGGTCAAAGAGGGCTGGAAATCAGCTGTTCAATGTGGCGTTGGGTTCAGTCGGCGCGCACGCCGAGTGCACCGAGTGCGATTGCGCGTTCGGCGGCAATTTCGATGGGGCGATCCACCAGCTTGCCGTCGAGCTGGATGGCTTCGCCGCCGCTGGCGGCCAGTGCCGCGACCACACGCTGGGCACGGTCGTATTCGGCGGCGGTTGGCAAATAGCGGCTTTGGATGGGCTCGACCTGGGCCGGATGGATCGCCGCCTTGGCGGTGAAGCCAAGGTCGATCACACGGTCGGTTTCAACGACCAGGCCTGCTTCGTCCTTGATGTCGAGGAAGGGCACATCAAGACAACCGACACCGGCTTCGGCGGCAATCGTTGCCAGCTGCACGCGTGGGTGGAAGAAACTCTCCCAGCAGGCGCGGCCACGCAGCGCGACGATGTAATCGAAGCCACCAAACATCAGCGCCTGCAAACGCGGAGTCGCCGTCGCAAGCGCGCGTGCACCCAGCAAACCCTTCGGCGTTTCGATCTGCGCGATGAACACGGTGTCGATGGCCGCAAGCGCGTTATCGGCCTGCTGCAGTTCGGCCACGGTTTCGACCTTTGGCAGCATCACGAAGGCCGGCTTCAAGCCAGACGCCGCCAATGCTTTCAGATCAGCTTGACCCAGCTCGGTGGACAAGGGATTGATGCGCAGGCCTATCTCGCCACGGCTTTCTGGCTTGTCCGCAAGAAACGCGAACAGCGAAGCACGCGCTGTTTCCTTGTCGCCCGGCGCAACCGCATCTTCCAGATCGATGCAGACCTGGTCGGCGCCGGTGGCGACCGCCTTGGCATAACGCTCCGGGCGCGAGCCCGGCACGAACAGCAGGCAGCGGCGCGGATTGTTCAATGCAGCGCTCATGCTGCGCTCACTTGCTGAGCAAAGTGTTCGGCAATCTGGCGACGGGTGGCGTACCAGGTCCCCGGTTTCTGTGCGACGTACTGCAGGAACTTCTCGAACGCACCGATGCGACCCGGGCGGCCGATGATGCGCAGGTGCAGGCCCAGCGACATAACCTTCGGGCTGTGCTCGCCTTCGGCGTACAGCGTGTCGAAGCTGTCGATGGCGTAATCCAACCAGTCCTTGGGCAGGTAGGACGGCGCCACCCACATCTTCATGTCATTGGTATCAAGCTGGTATGGCACCACGATCATCGGCTGTTCGCTGCCATCGACATCACCCCAGAACGGCGCATCGGCCGAGTAATCGTCCATGTGGTACAGGAAGCCTTCTTCCTGCAGCAGGCGACGGGTAGAAGCGGTATGCAGGTAGCGCGACAGCCAGCCGACCGGGCGTACGCCGGTAGTGGCTTCGATGCTGTCAGCCGCGTCGCGGATGAACTGGCGTTCCTGGTCTTCGTTGAAGCGGAACTGGTGGATCCAACGGTGGCCGTGCGAACACACTTCGTGGCGGCTGCCACGCAGGTAGTCAGCGATTTCCGGCGCACGCTCCAGCGACACCGCAGCGGCGGTATAGGTGCTGGTGACGTTGTACTTGTCCAACAGCGCTGAAACGCGCGCATGGCCTTCATTCACGCCGTAGCGGTAATTGGATTCGTTGCCGTAGTTGCGCACCGGCTTGGACAGGGTGACGTGCAGCTCATCCACCGGTTCGGTGATCTTGTCACCCTGGCCCACGTTGTACTCGGACAGCTCTTCAACATTGACGACCACGGACAAGGCCAGGCGTGCGTTGTTGGGCCACTGGTAGACGGGTTTGGACATGGTGGTCTCGGTGCGGTTGTTGAGTTGCGTTGTGGGGGACTGCTGCTTTGCTTTGCTGCTTCTGCTTTGCTTTTAACGCCGTCATTCCCGCGCAAGCGGGAATCGCTCTTCGCTCTTCGCCTTTGACGTGGAAATCAAAGGCCAGAGCGATTCCCGCCTTCGCGGGAATGACGATCTGTTAGGAGATCGCGAAGAGCCGCCATCTCAATGGTTCTCCTCACCACCCGAAACATTGATCGCCTCGCCAGTGATGTACACCGCATCGTCCGAGCACAGAAATGCCGTAGCAGCCGCAGTATCCGAAGGCAGACCCGGGCGCCCCGCCGGAATGCGCGCACGCATGTCCGCCAGGTACTGCTCCACACTCTTGCGCTGCTTCTCAGCGAAGTATTCGTTCTGCCAAGCACCCAGACCGGTAGTCACATGGTTCGGGCAGACCGCATTGACGTTGATGCCGTGCCCAGCCAGTTCCAGCGCCGCGACACGGGTCAAACCGACCAGGCCGTGCTTGGACGAGCAGTAAGCCGCCGCATGCGGAAATGCCGACTTGGCCGCCTGCGAGGCGATGTTGACGATGCGGCCGCCGCCCTGCGCGATCATCTGCCGGCCGGCATGCTTGATGGTCAGGAAGGCGCCGCGCAGGTTCACACCCAGCACTGCATCCCATTCCTTGGCATCGATGTCGACCAGCGACTTCATCAGGTAACCGATGCCGGCGTTGTTGACCAGGATGTCGAGGCGACCAAAGCGTTCGACGGTGGCCTTGACCACCGCTTCCACCTGCGCCTCTTCCAGCACATCCAGGGCCATCGCCACGCACTCGCCACCGGTGCTGGCAGCCAGCTCGGCGGCGACCTGGGCCAACTCCTCGTCGGTACCGACCGCAGTAACCGGCATCTCGGCGCCACGTACCTGGCCGATATCGGTCAGCACCACCTTGCAGCCTTCCTGCAGCAGACGGCGGGCAATGCCCTCGCCCAGGCCGGCGCGGCGACCAGCGCCGGTGATAAGTGCGACCTTGCCCTGCAATTCGGGGAAACGAGCCATGACCTATGTTCCTTGTGCGCTTACAGCGCGCTGGTGAGGATGAACAACGGATTGTCAGCGTAATGCTGGAACTGCGCTGCACCGGCTTGAACGGCCGGATCGGCGAGGTCGGCGCCGAAGGCGGCCATGTCCGGAATGCGCATCAGCTCGATGTACTCGTACGGGGAGCTGCCTTCACCAATCAACAGACCGCTGGCCTTGAGTACCTCGAACTTCTCCACCGACGGCAGCGCATTGACCACCGGCAGGTCACTGGCACGCGCCCAGGCCTCGTATTCCTCACGGCTGACGCCGGCTTTGAGGTTGAACAGGACGATCACGGTTTGCATGGCTTCCTCCCAGGTAAAAGACTGTGGCACACTTTGTCCGGACAAAGTGTAGGCATGCCATTCGTCCCCGGTCAACGCCGGCGACGGAAAACCCCCACCGGCGTATCTACCTGCCGTAACCCAAACGATTGAGGTGCTTTGATGAAGCGTTATTACCCGTGGTTGATGGCGGTAGTGGGAATGTTGGTGTTGCTGGTCTCCAACGGCTTGACCGTGACCGGTCTGACCGCCTTTGACGAATCCCTGCTCAAGGACTTCGGCTGGACCCGCAGCGAGCTCAAGCTGCGCGACCTGATCACCCTGGTGCTGGCCGGCTGGATGGCGCCGTTCCTGGGCGCGCTGATCGACAAGGTCGGCCCGCGCAAGCTTGTGCTGGCCGGCATCGCCTTGTTGGCGGCGCTGTATGCGGCGTATGCGCACATCCATACGCTGGCCCACCTGTACTGGATCCACGTCGGCTTTGCCGCGGTGCTGGTCGCCGCCGGCCTGAATGTGGCGGTGATCTTCGTCTCGCAGTGGTTTGCCACCCATCGCGGCACCGCAATTGGCATTGCCCTGGTCGGTACCAGCCTCGGCGGCATGGTGTTCCCCAAACTCGGCGTGCACCTGATGCAAACCATGGACTGGCGTGCCGCGCTGCTGTGGGAAGCCGCGATTCCGCTGGCCTTCCTGATCATCGCCTTCCTGTTCGTGCGCAGCCCGCGCCCGGGCGGCATCCAGCCATGGGGCGCTGACACCCTGGCCGCCAAGGCGGCAGCAGGCACGCCGGCCGCTGCCTCGCTGCCAGACCTGAGCTACCAGCAGGCGATGCGCACCCGCACGTTCTGGGTGTTGGCATTCGTGGCGATGACGACGTTCTTCTCGATCATGGCGGTGGCTTCCAACCTGTTCCTGCACATGCGTGACCTGGGCTTTGAACCGGCCACCGCCGGCAATGGCCTGGGCCTGATGTTCGGCCTGGCGATGGTTGGCAAGTTCGTGTTCGGCTTCCTTGCCGATGTATTGCCGGCCAAGCGCGTATTCCTGCTCAACCTGACGATCATGGCCGCAGGCGCGTTGATCCTGGCAACCATGCGCGCCGACCTGATCTGGTATTCGCTGGCCTTGTTCGGTCTGGGCTGGGGCGGCCTGTACACGATGATCCAGCTGCTCGCGGTCAACGCTTTCGGCTTGAGCTCAGCCGGCAAGATCCTCGGCACAATCACCCTGCTCGATGCGACCACCGCCGGTCTCGGCATCTGGGTGACAGCCAAGATCTTCGACATCACCAAGAGCTACCACATCGCTTTCAGCCTGATCTGCGTACTGATCGTGCTGGCCCTGCTGGCCGCAACGCTGGTGCGCGACGAACGTTCGCGCGCTTCGGCCGCCTGATCCCCACTGCTGCAACGGAGAGACCCCATGCCCGTGATGGAAACGTCCAACCTCACCGCCCGCCAGTATTGGGAGCAGGTCAAGGCCAACCCCAACCGCGCCAAGTTCGGCTTCGGCGCGCGCCCGGCCATCGTCAACATCGATGTGCAGCGCGCCTATACCGACATGGCCGCGTTCAAGACCGCGTACGAGACCGACCCGCGCCAGATCGAGCACATCAATGCGCTGTCGGCGCAGGTACGCGCGCTCGGCCTGCCGGTGGTGTGGACGTATGTGGCCTATCTGGAATCCGGCGAAGACGCCGGCACCTGGGGCACCCGCACCAACACGCCAGACTCGTTGCAGAACATCAAGCACGGCTCCGAGCGCGCACAGTTCGACCCGCGCGCCGATGTCCAGCCGGGCGACATCGTCATGCACAAGCGTATGGCCAGCCCGTTCTTCGAAACCAACCTGTGGTCGCTGCTGACTTTCCACAAGATCGACACCCTGATCATCACCGGCGGTTCCACCTCGGGCTGCATCCGCGCCTGCGTGATCGACAGCCTGTCGCGCGGCTACCGCAGCATCGTCCCGGAAGAATGCGTGGCCGATAAGCACGAGATCCCGCACTTCGCCAACCTCAGCGACATCATGCTCAAGTACGGCGACGTGGAATCGGCCGAGCACGTGGCCGCACAACTGCAGGCCTTGCGCGCATGAACGCCACGACCAAGTCCGATCCGGGCCTGTTCGATTACTGGCCCTACGACAGCCGGCCGAAGATCGAATGGCCGGGCGGCGCACGCGTGGCGCTGTGGATCGCACCCAACATCGAGTTCTACGAGTACGCGCCGCCGGCCAATCCGCAACGCAAGCCGTGGCCGCGGCCGCTGCCCGACATCCAGGGCTATGGCACGCGTGACTACGGCAACCGCGTAGGCCACCAGCGGATGATGCGGGTGATGGACCAGTACGGCCTGCGCGGCTCGGTATCGCTGTCCACGGCCATGCTCAAGCACCACCCGGAAGTGATCCAGATGGCGGCCGAGCGCAACTGGGAGTTCTTCAGCCACGGCATCTACAACACCCGCTACACCTACGGCATGGACGAGGCGCAGGAGCGGGAGATGATCGCGCACTCGATGGCGCTGATCGCCGAGCACACCGGCCAGCACTGCGATGGCTACCTGGCACCGGCGCTGTCGCACTCGGACGCCACCATCGACCTGTTTGCCGAAGCCGGTGGGCTGTACACCTGCGATCTGTTTCACGATGACCAGCCGACGCCGGTAACGACCCGCTCAGGCAAGCGCTTCGTGTCGGTGCCGTACTCGCTGGAGCTCAACGACACCATCGTCTACGTCACCAACAAGATCGAGCCGCGCCGCTACGGGCAGATGATCAAGGACGCCTTCGACCGCCTGTACGCCGAAGGCGAGCACTCCGGCACGGTGATGTGCGTGCCGCTGCATGCCTACCAGGTCAGCCATCCGCATCGCCTGGCCGCGTTCCACGACGCGATGGACTACATCTGCAGCCACGACAAGGTGTGGAAGGCCACCGGTCGCGAGATTGCCCAGCACTATCTGGACAAGCACTACGACGACGCGCTGGCCTCGATGGCGGCGATTAACGCGGAGGACGAGGCATGAGCCTGGATCGCAGCTTCCTCGAATACCCGCAGCTGCGCCACGGCATGGACCACGCGCGCTACAGCTGGTCGATGCTCGCCGAACGCCCAGCCGTGCGCTGGCCCGACGACAAGCCGCTGGCACTGTGGATCAACCTGAGCCTGGAGCACTTCCCGCTCAACCCCAAGGGCGAGGGCTTCAAGCCGCACGGCTCCATGGTCATGCCCTACCCGGACCTGCGCCATTACACCCTGCGCGATTACGGCAACCGGGTCGGCGTGTTCCGCGTACTGGATGCGCTGGAAAAGTATGGTCTGCGCGCCAGCACTGCGGTCAATGGCGAACTGGCCGAGCGCTACCCGGCCCTGCTGCGCAGGTTGAAGGCGCGCAGCGCCGAGCTGGTCGCGCACGGCTGGAACATGGACAGCGTGCACTACGGCGGGCTCGACCCGGCGCGCGAAGCTGAATACATCCAGCGCAGTTTGGCCGCGCTGGCCCCGTATTCGGACACCCCCATCCAGGGTTGGTTGTCACCGGCCCGCTCGCAGTCCGAAAACACCCCGGAACTGCTGCAACAGGCCGGTTTGCAGTGGTTTGGCGACTGGATCAACGACGAGCTGCCCTACCCCTTCCAGACCGCCAATGGCCCGCTCACCGCACTGCCGTTGTCACTGGAATTGGAAGATCGCTTCATCGTCGGCGAAAATCTGCATGCCGAGGCCGAGTATGCGGACCAGATGGTCGATGCCTGCGATTTCCTGCTGGAGGAAGCGCAGCGCAGCGGACAGGGTCGCCTGCTCGCGCTCAACATCCATCCGTGGGTGATGGGCCAGCCGCACCGCATCAAGCACCTGGAACGCGTGTTCGCCCATCTGGCAGACAACGCAGGGCTGATCTGGAACGCTGCGCCTTCGCAGATCATCGCCGCCTCACGTTGAGGCGGCGGTTCCAGGCAACCGTCGTCGCTCAACCCGCGCCGGCCTTTACCCAAGAGCCCTTGCATGAACACTGAAGCCAACACCGCCCTGCCGCCGCGCGAAGCGATGGAATTTGACGTCGTCATCGTCGGCGCCGGCCCTGCCGGTCTGGCCACTGCCATCCGCCTGCGTCAGCTGGCGGTGGAGAAGGGCCAGGAATTGTCGGTGTGCGTATTGGAGAAAGGCTCCGAGCCGGGCGCGCACATCCTGTCCGGCGCGGTGATGGACCCGCGCGCGCTCAACGAGCTGTTCCCGGACTGGAAGGAACGCGGTGCGCCGCTGCGGCAGGCCGTCACCCGCGATGAATTCCTGTTCTTGAATGAAACCGGCGCCAAGAGCACCCCGCACGCCTTGTTGCCGGAGTGCTTCCACAACGACGGCAGCTACATCATCAGCCTGGGCGAAGTCAGCCGCTGGCTGGCGCAGCAGGCCGAAGCACTGGAAGTGTCGATCTTCCCGGGCTTTGCCGCCGCCGAAGTGCTGTACGACGAGAACGACGCGGTGATGGGCGTGGCCACCGGCGACATGGGCATCCACAAGGACGGCACGCCGGGACCGAACTACGAGCGCGGCATGGAACTGCATGCCAAGTACACGATCTTCGCCGAAGGCTCGCGCGGCCATCTGGGCCGCCAGCTGATCAGCAAATTCAAGCTCGACGCCGGCAAGGACCCGCAGGCCTATGGCCTGGGCATCAAGGAACTGTGGCAGATCGATCCGGCCAAGCACGAGCCGGGTCTGGTAGTGCACGCCGCTGGCTGGCCGCTGGACAACGACACCTATGGCGGTGCGTTCCTGTACCACGCTGAAGGCGGCAAGGTTTCGATCGGCTATGTGGTCGGCCTGGACTACAAGAACCCGTGGCTGAGCCCGTTCGAAGAATTCCAGCGCTTCAAGACCCACCCGGCGATCCGCAAGCACCTGGAGGGCGGCAAGCGCATTGCCTACGGCGCGCGTGCGATCACCGCCGGCGGCATCCTGTCGCTGCCCAAGACCGTGTTCCCGGGCGGCGCGCTGGTCGGCTGCGAAGCCGGCTACCTCAACGTCAGCCGCATCAAGGGCAGCCACGCCGCGATCAAGACCGGCATGCTGGCCGCCGAGGCCGCGTTCGACGCGCTGGTCGCCGGTCGCTCGCGCGATGAGCTGAGCGCCTATCCGGAAGCCTTCGAGAACAGCTGGCTGAAGGCCGAGCTGATGCAGGCCAAGAACTTCAAGCAGTGGTTCAAGAAGGGCCGCACCCTGGCCACGCTGATGACCGGCATCGAACAGTGGCTGCTGCCCAAGCTGGGCATCCGCAACGCACCGTGGACCATCCACCGCACCAAGGCCGACCACGAGTGCCTGGAGCCGGCCGCCAGCCAGCCGAAGATCAACTATCCCAAGCCCGACAACGTGCTGACCTTTGATCGCCTGAGCTCGGTGTTCCTGTCCTCGACCAACCACGAAGAAGACCAGCCCAGCCATCTGACCTTGAAGGACGCCAGCGTGCCGGTGAAGGTCAACCTGGCCACCTACGGCGGCCCGGAAGCACGTTACTGCCCGGCTGGCGTCTACGAGTTCGTCGGCGAAGGCAGCGATACCCGCCTACAGATCAACGCGCAGAACTGCGTGCACTGCAAGACCTGCGACATCAAGGACCCCACCCAGAACATCGTGTGGGTAACTCCGCAGGGTGGTGGCGGACCAAACTATCCGGCGATGTAAGCATCGCCATCAACCCACAGGAGTTTTGATGAGCATTGTCAGTCCAGGCGCCCGCTTCCGCGAAGCGCTAAAGCAGGAAAGCCCGTTGCAGATCCCCGGTGCGATCAACGCCAATCACGCGTTGCTGGCCAAGCGGGCGGGCTTCCGCGCGGTCTACCTGTCCGGTGGCGGCGTCGCCGCCGGCTCGCTGGGCCTGCCGGACCTGGGCATCAACACCATGGACGACGTGCTCACCGACATCCGCCGCATCACCGACGTCTGCGATCTGCCGCTGCTGTCGGACATCGACACCGGCTTCGGCCCGAGCGCGTTCAACATCGCGCGCACGGTGAAGTCGCTGATCAAGGCCGGTGCGGCGGCCTGCCATATCGAAGACCAGGTCGGCGCCAAGCGTTGTGGCCACCGTCCGAACAAGGAAATCGTGTCGCTGGGCGAGATGGTGGACCGGGTCAAGGCCGCCGCCGATGCCAAGACCGATGCGGATTTCTTCCTGATCGCGCGTACCGATGCTATCCAGATGGAAGGCGTGGACGCGGCGATCGAGCGTTCGCTGGCCTGCGTCGAGGCCGGCGCCGATGGCATCTTTGCCGAAGCCTCGTATGACCTTGAGACCTACAAGCGTTTTGTTGATGCGGTGAAGGTGCCGGTGCTGGCCAACCTGACCGAGTTCGGACAGACGCCGTTGTTCTCGACCGAAGAACTGGGTTCGGTTGGCGTGGCGATGTGCATCTACCCGCTGTCGGCGTTCCGCGCGATGAACAAAGCGGCGGAGAATGTGTATACCGCGATCCGTCGTGATGGCCACCAGCGCAATGTGGTGGAGACCATGCAGACCCGTGAGGAACTGTATGAGCGGATCGGGTATCACACGTTTGAGCAGAGTCTGGATAGGACGCTTGCTGCGAAGAAGTGAGGGTTGGGGTTGGGGCTTTGAAGCTATGGGCTTGAAAGCTTGAAAGCTTGAAAGCGACAAACCCTAAAGGCTAAAAGCCTAAAAGCTCCCCTCACCCCTACCCCTCTCCCGCAAGCGGGAGAGGGGATTTCTTCGGCAAGGTTCTGCATGGGCTGGCATCTCCAGCTTCGGCCGCTCCGCGAAGCCTGTCGGGTACCGCAACCAGCGGCCATCGCATAACCAGGATGCATGACCTTTACTCGTACGAGACCGCTTTCTTATGTGAAGCTGGCCGAAGAATCGTTCCGGCGAAACCCTCAAAGATCAGCTGGATTCTGCTTCTGACTTCTGACTTCTGACTTCTGACTTCTGCTTCTGACTTTTGCTTTTCGCTTTTCGCTTTTCGCTTTTGTCGACGGACCCGAAAATGCATGAAGTCGCCCTTCTCCCGCTTGCGGGAGAAGGTGCCCAACGGGCGGATGAGGGGAGCTTTCGCTTTCGCTTCTTCTTCGGCTCCGGCTTTTGCTCCGGCCTCTGCTCCGAGCCCCTTTCAAAACCTAAACCCACATCAAACCCCACCCTTTGCTTTCCACTCCCAGCACCAGCCATCATTGCCAGCGCACCATCATCACGGCTGCCATAGCAATGAGAAAGCAATGCCCCGCCTGCCCTTAATCGCTCTCGCCTGCCTGACGCTCAGCGCCTGCGGCCAGCGCGACGCCTTCAATCACAGCGCAAGCGCTGATCCACATCAGCGCGAACTCGAACGCGCCTTCGCCATCTGCGCTGGTTGCCACGACACCCGCGCCAACCTCGGCCACCGCGTTGGCCCCAACCTGCATGGCGTGATCGGCCGCAAGGCCGGCACCGCTCCGGGCTACAACTACTCCGAAGCAATGAAGGCCAGTGGCATCATCTGGGATGCGCAGACCTTGGACGCCTTCATCAAATCGCCGACAAAACAGGTGCCCGGCAGCAAGATGGTCAACGCAACCGCCGACCCGGCGCGCCGCCAGGCCGTGATCGAGTTCTTGTCCACGCTACCGGAATAAGCAGCGCATCAATCCAGCGTCTGCACACCGCCGCCATTGACGAACAAGGTCTGGCCACTGACCCAATTGGATATCGGCGCAGCGAAATACAACACCGCACCGGCAATATCATCGGCCTCACCCAGGCGCTTGATCGGCGTATGCGACAGCATCCGTTCCTCGATCTCCGGCGTCAGCACCGTCGCCAATGCATCGGTGCGCACCGCACCCGGCCCCACCGCGTTGACGCGGATACCGGCCGGACCATAGTCATGTGCAAGATTCGCGGTCATATGGTTGATCGCCGCTTTTGATGCAGCGTAGGCACTGATCGCCGGGCTCTTGTTGATCGAGCTCATCGACGACATGTTGATGATGGAGCCGTAGCCTGCTTTCTTCATATGCGGCGCGCACAGCTGCGACAGCCGCCACGCACTGAACACGTTGATCTGGAAAGGCCGCTCGAACTGCTGCAGCGTGATCTCGAACGGACTCTCCCGCCCAGCACCTCCACCACCGGCGTTGTTCACCAGAATATGGATGCCACCAAGCTCACTCGCGGTGCGCTCGACCGTGCGCACCAGATCCTCGTCCTTGAGCACGTTGCACTCCAGTGCCAAGGCCTTGCCGCCAGCCGCCACGATTTCTGCTGCCACCTTTTCAGCTGCAGCCAGCTTCAGGTCGGCGATGGCGACGGCGGCGCCATAGGCCGCCAACATCAGCGAGCTGGCGCGGCCGATGCCATTGCCGCCACCGGTAACGATGGCCACTTTCCCAGAAAGGTCGAAATGCGCTTGCGGGATCATGGGGCGTACTCCTGTCCAGACGAATAGTCGATTCGCTGACCATACACCCAGCAGGCAGAAGCGAAGGTGATGCCCCTCCTCTCACATCACCTCGTTGGCCTGCCCGTGCACCAGCAGCAGATCAATCACTTGCCAATGTTCTTGTCTAGAAACGCTTCCAGCGCACGATAGAAGGTCGCGCTGTTGTTGTCGTTGTAGAAACCATGGCCTTCCCCCGCCACCGCCATCCACTCCGGCGGCTTGCCAGCGGAGACCAGCGCCGCGCGCATTGCATTTGCCTGGGCGATTGGCGTGCGTTCATCACGCTCGCCATGGGCAAGGAACACAGGTGCCTTGATGCTGGACGCCAGCGTGGTCGGTGAATTGGCCGCCAACTCCTCGTCGTTGCGCCCGATCACCCGGGTCAGGTAGTTCCGGCCATAAGCGTTGTCCTTTATGTCGCCCTTCTTGTACATCATCTTCAGGTCGTAAACACCGGCAAGGCCCACCGCACAGCGGATCAACTCTGGCTGCCGTGCGGCCAGCATCATCGCCGAGTACGCACCGAAGCTTGCGCCATAGCTGCACACACGCGAGGTGTCGGCCAGGCCCAGGGTCGCAGCATGGTTCAAGCCATCCAGCACGTCCTGCTGGATCCGCGTTCCCCACTGCAGGTAGCCGAGCTCCTCAAATGCATGTCCACGCCAGCCACTGCCTCGATAGTTGACCTGTACCACCAGATAACCGCGATTTGCGAGGAACTGCGCGTCGTTGTCGTAGAACCAGTCATCGCTTACACCGTGCGGGCCACCGTGCGACAGCAGCACGGTCGGCAATCGACGGTCCTCGCTGTTGCGTGGAATGGTCAGGATCGCCTCCAGCTCTGTTCCGTCGCCGGCCTTGAAACGTACCGGGCGACGTTCGGCCATCAGCGCCGGATCGATTCCATCGCGGGGTGACAGCACCTTTTCCAGTTTGTTGGTCGCACGCCGGAAGACATACCAGCCGCCAGGGTCACGATCACTGGCCAGGTGCACCAGGATCGTCTGGCCATCACGGCTCACGTCATCGAAGGTCACGTGCTGCGCCGGCAGCAGATCAGCCAAGGCCTTGTGCAGTTCCGCCTCTGGCTTGCCCGGGTCGAAGTACTGCAGCTGCGGGCGCCCCGCACCCGGCGAAGCAGCAAATGGCACCGCCGGATAGCGCGTCCATTGCGATAAGCCGACGCTGCTGAAACCATCTGCGAGCAAGGTATCCCGGTCACTACCGTCAGCAGCGCTGGATACCAGCGATGTTGGCCCATCATTGCGACTGAAGCGGCCATACACGCGCTGGTTGTCTGCCGAGAATGCGTAGGGCGTCCAGATGCCTCCCATCTTTTCCTGCGGGACCGGCTGCCAGCGCTGCCCATCCTCGGAGGCATACAGCAGATAGTTGTCGTCATCGTCGCGCCCCCATGCGTAGCGCGCTACGCCATTGCGGTCGATCACGAATTCCAGGCTCGGTACATTGACGCTGGCAATCAGCTTGAAGTTGGGGCGCGGCCCCGCATCCACCAGGTACAACATCGAATTGGTGGGGTTGCGCTTGAGTTGGCGCATGTAGAAGCGGCCGTCATTGCCCTGGGCCACACCCTCGATGAAGCCGAAGCCACGGTCCAAGCCGGCTGCGGCATTCTGCTGCTCGTAGCCGTAGATATAGCGCTGGTTCTGGCCGTCGAAATCGCTGGCGATGATCTCGCCCATCGGCTGCGGCTTTTCAAGCGAACCGTATTTTCGCCCCTTGGCGATCACCAGACGTTTGTCGCTTACCCAGATGATCTGGTAAGGGCTTTCAAAGCGCGGCAGACGCAGTACCGCAGTACGCTGCATGTCCGCCAAACGCAGCACCTGGAGTGCATGATTGCCTTCGCCGAAATCAGTTGCGAAAGCGAGATATTCCCCATTTGGTGACAAGCGCGGCATCGAAAACGGACTCGCCTTGGAGAATGCCTCCACCGGCACGGTCTGTGCGGCAACCGGAACCACCATCACGCCCAAAAGCGCCATCAAAAACAGTATCGCCGAACCCCGTACCCCTCGCTTCATGACTTCCCTCCCTGTAGTCAATTGGATCTGCGGAGATTAGTGCATTTGCAGCTCAGCTACAGTTATCCAGAGGCTCGGGGACGGGTCCGTGATTGCTGTTCTACCCTGGCATTACCCTGTACATGGCAGGATGCGCATCTGTAACCGCAAACAGGAGCATGTCGCCACATGCGACAGGGAAGCCGCAATCAACTCACCGCCTTGTCTGCAGCGCTGCTTTGCACAATGCCTTCAGTGGCCTCGGCCATGGCCCAATGTCCGCAGGAGTCGAGCAAATCCACGGCGTTCTGGCTGCTGGGCTGGTCGATCTTCGCGCTATTCGTTGTTGCCGGCGTAGTGCTGTTGGTGCTGATCTTCCGCGCTACCCGCACCGCGCGGCCGCAGCCGCGCTGGTTGCTGCGCATCGCCGGCATCCCGGCGATGCTGGCGATGTGGATGCTGGGCTTCGGCATTTTCCTGGGCCAGTTCGTGCTTGTGTGCTGAGACAACACCTTACGCTGCAGGGAACCACCAAGGTGATGCGGTGCCGGTATTGATCAACAGCGCGCGTGCGCGCACGAAGCGGCGGATCGAGGCTGTGCCCATGCGTGAGCCGCCCATGCCGGAGAGCTTGAAGCTCTGCTTTTCGGCGGTCTGCACCATGCCGGTCAGGCAGGCATCGTTGATGGAGATGCCACCAGCCTGCAGCTGACGTGCCACCCGCTGCGCTCGCTCGGGATTCTGAGTGAATACCGCAGCCGACAAACCGAACTCGGTCGCGTTGGCACGCGCGATGGCTTCGGCTTCATCGGCAACCACCATCACCGGCAATACGCTGGCGAAGCTCTCATCGGCGACTACGGCCATTTCGTCGGTAACGTCGACCAATACCGTCGGCGGGCACCAGACGCCGCCATGATCGATCAGCTCACCGCCGGTCAGCGCGCGAGCGCCCTTGGCCTTGGCGTCGGCCAACTGGCTGCGCACCAGCTCAACCTGCGAGGCAGCAATCACCGGGCCGATATGGCCCTGCTTTGGGTCCGGCCACGCCAGCTGCAACGCATCAGCTTCTTTTACCAGTGCGGCGATGAAGGCATCGGCCACCGGTGCCTCCACATAGACGCGCTCGATCGACATGCAGCTCTGGCCGCCGTTGACGAAGCTTCCCCAAGCCAAGGCGCGTGCGGCATGCTCGATATTGGCGTCGGACAGCACCAGTGCCGGGTCCTTGCCACCGAGCTCCAACGAAGCGGGAATGAAGCGGCGTGCACAGGCTTCGCCTACCTTGCGGCCGGTGGCTACCGAGCCGGTAAAACAGATCTGATCGCTGGCCTCGATCACCGCCTGGCCGGTAGCGCCAGCGCCGGTGACCAGCTTGAACACCTCGCCAAGCCCGGCTTCATCCAATGCTTCACGCAGCAACGGCACGAAGCGCGAGGTGACTTCGCTGGGCTTGGCCAGGATGCTGCAGCCTGCGGCAAGCGCCGGCACGGCATCGATCAGGGTCAGCATCAGCGGGAAGTTCCATGGGCTGATCACTCCTACCACCGCGAACGGCACCCAGGTCTGCTGGCTGTGGATGAAGGGAATGGCCTCCTGTTGCGCGGGCTTTTCCGCCAGACACGCTGCCGCCTGCTGCGCCCAGCGGCGAATCGCGGCGACAGTTCCATCCACTTCAATCTGCGATTCGTGCCAGCGGCCGGTATCGGCCAGCAGTGCATCAAGAAATCCGTCGCGGCGTGCGACCAGCGCATCGGCCAAAGCATTTAAGCGTGCGCAGCGTTCTTCGATGCTGCACGCGGCCCAATCGAGCTGCGCCTTGCGCAGGCCTGCGCCCAAGGGAGCAACCTCGACAGCAGAGGTGATCGGCAGTTCGCCATCGAACAGGCCGGTGCGCGGATTGCGTAGCGGCAGCGTGGTTGCGTCAGTCATTGCCCAATACTCCGGCGCTCAGCAGTGCATCAAGGGTGGCTTTCTGGCGGGCAGCGAAGTCGGCCCGCTGTGGGATCTTCATGCCGTCTCCGTCCAGCAGCGCGTTGGGCTTCAAGGCGGTGCTGCCGAGGCCGGCATTGATCGCAGCCTGCGGCAGCCGCGACAGGAAATTGCCCATGCCCGGGCGCAGGCGGCGGCGGCGCAGGCCGGCGATATCCAGATCGGCGTAGGCGGCCATCGACTCGCCGGTACCGGCGGCGGACAGCACCCGGCCCTGGTCATCGACAATCTTGCTCATGCCATCGGCGCTGCCCAGCGGAATGTCCACGCCACTGATGCCGGCGGTATTGGCCGAAACCACATAGGCCATGTTTTCCAGCGCGCGGGCGCGCTTGGCAATGTCTTTGGGGGTAAGTTCCGGGCTGCCGACTTCACTGGTCGAATGCAGGAACACTTCGGCACCGCGCAGTCCCATCGCCCGCGCGATTTCCGGGTAAAGAATTTCTTCCGAGGCGATGCAGGACAGGCGGCCGAGCGGTGTGCGCGCGACCGGGAACACGCCGTCGATGCCGTACACGTCCAGGTACTTGTCCCAGACATCATGCGGGCTGGGTGCGTATAGCGAGATCAACCGCCGGTAGCGCAGGATCTGGTTGCCGCTGTCGTCAAGGATCACCGAGGACTGGAAGTACAGCTCCGGGAAGTTGGGATCGCGCTCGTAGGCGTTGGAGCACAGATACACGCCGTTGTCCTGGGCGATGCGGCCGAGCTGTTCGTACTCGGCGCCATCCATGGAGAAGCAGCCCTTGGCCGCCCAGCCGGGAATGGTGTCGCCCAGCGGATAGCTGGTGGCGAAGTACTCCGGCAGCACCACCAGCTTCAGGTCGGCGCCGATGAAGGCTTTGGAGGCGCGGATCTGCCGGCCTACCCGCTCGATGTTGTCAGCCACCGCTGCAGCGGCAGCGGCCGGTGTTGCACAGGCATTGATGGCGCGGCAGGTGGTCTGCAGGGCCAGCGCGCGATAAGCGTCGATCATGGAGCCTTACCTTCGGTTGCGGTGTCGTTGAGGTCTTGCGTCTGCACGCCATCGGCTAGCAGCACGCGGAAGCTGCCGGTGCCGGCGCGCAGCGGTTTGATCGCGGCGTAGTCGGCGCTGTGCCAGAACGCCATGGCTGCCTCACGGTCGGGCCAGCAGGAAATCACCGTACGGCTTGGCGCGTGCACGCCTTCCAGACTGTGTTGTTCGCCGCCCATCACCAGGTAGTGGCCGCCATGGCGTGCGACGACGGCCGGGGTTGCGCGGGCATAGGCGGCAAAGCCCTGCGGATCGGTGATGTACGCTTCGATGATCAGATAGGCCGGCATGTGCACTGGCCTCAGCCGAAACGCGGCGCGCGCTTGTCGAGAAACGCAGCCGCGCCCTCGACGAAATCGCTGCTGCTGAAGGCATCATTGAAGGCCGCCTCGGCCTGCGCCACGCCGATGCTGGCATCGCCACCAAGGTGGCCGAGCACGGTCTTGATTGCGCGCCGCGCTTGGCCGGAGGTGGCCAGCAACTGCTGGACCTGTGCCTGTTCCAGTGCCTCGATGCCGTCCTCACCCGCCAACTGGTTGACCAGGCCCCAATCCAGTGCGGTGGCGGCATCGAGCAGGCGTCCGGTCAACAGCATTTCGCGGGTGCGGGCCATGCCGACCGTGTTGACCAGCCGACGGCTGTCATCGGCGCTGTAAACTAAACCGAGCTTGGCTGGGGTGATAGCGAACCGGCTGCGGGCACTGGCCAGGCGCAGGTCACAGGCCAAGGCCAAGCCAAGGCCGCCGCCCACGCAGGCGCCGTCGATGACGGCCAGCGTGGTCTGCGGCAAGCGTTGCAGTTTGAGCTGGGTGCGTTGGACCTGGGCGTTGTTGGCGGCAAAGGCCTCCGGAGCGGTGAGCAGCTGACCGAGTTCGTCGATATCGGCGCCGGCACTGAACGCCCCCGGCACGCCGGATACCACCACGATCTGGGCGTCACTGGCGGCAATCGCGTCCAGTGCGGCCTCGATCGCCGCCCAGTGGCGGGTGGCCAGGGCATTGCGCTTGTCGGGTCGGTGGATGCCGATGCGGGCGAGCGCGCCGTCACGGCTCCAGCAAATCACGGTTTCTTCAGTGACCATGGCCTATCCTATTTGTTCTATCGTTATAGCATTAAGCCAAAGGAGGGTGAAGCGAGATGTCCCAAGACACACTGGCCACACTATTGAGTGCCAACGCGCACAAGCTGTTGCGCAATGACTTGCCGACGCCCCTTTACCACCAGATGTTCAGCCTGCTGCGCGACCGCATCCTCAATGGCGAGATCCCGCGCGGCGCCCGCATTCCCACCGAGTTCGACCTGGCCGACGGCTTTGGCGTGTCGCGCATCACCGCCAAGCGGGCGCTGGACGAACTGGCCGCCGAGGGCCTGGTAGAGCGCCGCCGCGGCAAGGGCACCCATGTCATCCACCGTTCCCGGCCCAAGCCGATGCACAGCCCGCTGACCGGGCTGCTGGAAAGCCTGGAAGTGCTGGCCGAACACACCAAGGTGCAGCTGCTGCAGTTCCGCCGCGGGGTGCCGCCGGAGCCGATCCGGGCACTGTTCGATACCGGCCCACGCGACGTGCTGGTGCAGGCGATCCGCCTGCGCCTGCGTGGCGATGTCCCGTTCGGCTACTACATCAGCTGGACCAATACCGATCACCCCGAATTCAACGAGGCACGGCTGGCCAACAGCTCGCGCTTGAAGCTGTTCCATGCCGCCGGCATCCAGATCAAGCAGGTGGAACAGGTGCTGTCAGCAGTGAACGCCGACGCCATCGCCGCCCTGCACCTGAAAGTGGAACCGGGCACGGCACTGCTGGCCTTGGAGCGCCGCTCCTACGATGGCGACGGCAATCTGGTCGACCTGCTCAACGTGCAGTACCGGCCGGACCAGTTCACCTACCAGATGACCCTGGACGTGGACGACGGCACCCCGCTGTAAGCCGTCAGCACCACCAGCTCCCCGCTGCGAAAACGCCGCCCCGACCGGGCGGCGTTTTGCGTTTGGCAGGCTGCGCTGCCCGGCCGGAAAGACATAAGGCTAAGACCTATATGCCTTTGCAGTGCAACACGGGAGCGCTGCAATTTTGGCCACTTTCCCCGTTCGATCAATTGCTTATGCGCTTGCTGCAGCGCACGACGAAGCTGTGACGGCTCCGCTTTTGCCACATTGATTGTCCGGACAAATAGCGAAAGACTGGAAAGCAGACGCACCGGCACGCCACTGACCGCTGTGCGCCTGCGCCACCTATCCCCGTTCACGCTATGAGGCAGGCAATGAAGGAAGTTCTGTACCGCAGTGCGCTGGCAGTCGCGATCGTGACCGCCCTTGGCAGCAACCCCGCGCTGGCGCAGCAGGCCAGCGGTGACGATCAGGCGGTGCAGCTGGATCAGGTCAGCGTCACCGCGCAACGCCGCGAAGCGCAGATGCAGAAGACGCCGCTGAGCATGAGCGTGATCAGCGGGCCGGAGCTGGACCGCATGCAAGTCAAGCGCGTGGACGACATCAAGTTCGCCGCGCCCAACATCATCATCGAGCAGAACACCGGCACCAGTTCCGGCGCCAAGATCTTCATGCGCGGTGTGGGTGCCGATGAGTCGATGTTCACCAATGACCCGGCAGTGGCGTTGTACATCGACGATGTCTACATCCCGCGCCAGAACGGGGCGATGTTCGACCTGTATGACGTCGAGCGCATCGAAGTGCTGCGCGGCCCGCAGGGCACGCTGTACGGCCGCAATGCAACCGGCGGCGCAATCCGCTACATCTCGCGCAAGCCCACCGGCGAAAGCAAGCTGGCGCTGGATGGCAGCATCGGCAACCTCGGCCGCCGCGACGCGCGGCTGAGTTTTGCCACCCGCATCGGCGAGACGCTGGATATCTCCGCTGCCGCACTCAGCCGCCAGCGCGATGGCATACTCAAGGACATCACCCACAATCGCATGGTCAACGACCAGGACGTGCTGGCCGGGCGCCTGTCGCTGGCCTCGACCTGGGGCGAAGCCTCCTATGCCACCTTGAGCATCGACCGCCTGCGCGAGCGCTCCACCCCGGCCTGGGGCACACCGGTAGCACTGGATGCCAATGGCAACCAGGTGCCGCGCCTGGGCAGCTTCTACAAGACCGAAACCGACACGCTGGGCTTGAACGACATCGACCAGTTCGGCGTTGCACTGACCAATGAAACCGACTTCGGTGCGTTCTCCTGGCGCAGCATCGCGCACTACCGCACGCTGGACCATCACTTCTACATGGACGTGGACGGCACCGCGCAGACCCGCTATCACCTTGAACAGGACCAGCACCAGAACCAGAAGGGTTACGAGGCGCAATTCACCTCGCAGCTGGACGGTCCTTTCAGCTGGGTAGCCGGCGTGTTCGCGTTCAAGGAACACAACGACCAGCCAACCCGCAGCGACATCTTCGTGCGCGGTGGCACCAACTACATCGCCCAGGACACCTCGGCGTATGCGATCTACGCACAGGGTGACTATAAATTCACCGACAAGCTGACCCTCACCCTGGGCGGCCGCTACAGCTATGAGAGCAAGGATTTCTCGGTGCGCGCGGTCAAGGCCAATGGCGACCCCAATTTCAGCAAGAACATGAGCAACAGTTGGAACCGCCCGGACTGGAAGGCGCTGCTGTCCTACAACTTCAATGACAACGTGATGGGCTACGCCAGCGTCACCACCGGCTTCAAGAGTGGCGGCTTCAATGGCCGCGGCAGCACGCCGACAACCCTGGTGCAGGTGGATGCAGAAACCCTGCGCGCCTATGAGATAGGCATCAAGTCGACGCTGTGGGAAAACCGCCTGCGCTTGAACGGCAATTACTACAGACTGGATTACGACGGCATCCAATTGGCCGCAGTAAACCCTGAAGGCATCTTCGTGGTCACCAACGCCACCGGCGCCCTGATCCAGGGCATCGAGCTGGAAGCAGAGGCGCAGCTGACCCGCGGGCTGAAGCTCAACGCCACGCTCGGCACCATCGATTCGGAATACCAGAAGTACAAGGCCATCAACGCCGCCTACTTCCGCGGCCACCCGATGAAGAACGCACCGAAGCTGCAATGGACCTTCGGCAGCAGTTACGTGCAACCGCTTGGCAATGCCGACCTGGTGTTCAGTGCACAGGCGCGCTACACCGACGACTACTTCCAGAACCAGGATGCCTCGCGTCTGATCATGCGCAAGGCCGGGCATGAGTACAACGCACGCATCGCCTACGAACCGCGTGATGCGCAGTGGTCGGTGGCGCTATGGGGCAAGAACCTGAGCAATGAATTCGCCTCCACCGGCGGCTTTGATATCGCTGGACTGGGCGTAGGCGTGATCTACCCGAACGTGCCGCGTACCTACGGCATGGAGTTCAGCTACCGGTTCTGGTGAGGGCGGATAGCGACAGGTAGTGCCGAGCCATGCTCGGCAGGGGCTTCGCCCGCCAAGGCCAGAGCGCCCTCACCCCAACCCCTCTCCCGCAGGCGGGAGAGGGGCTAAAGCGGCAGTGCCGAGCCATGCTCGGCAGCGGCTTCACCCGCCAAGGCCAGAGCGCCCTCACCCCAACCCCTCTCCCGCAAGCGGGAGAGGGGCTAAAGCGGTAGTGCCGAGCCATGCTCGGCAGGGGCCTTCCCGGCGACGCATCAGCCAGCGAGAGCGCCTCCCAACCCAACCGATTACTGCCCGAAACACAACAAGGTCTATACCTACGACCCTTTTAGCTATATAGATATATCATTAAGATTACTTCGGACCTGCTGGTAGCCCACCGTGGACCCGTTCACCACCCAATCCCTGGAGGGCATCCTCCGCCGTGACCTGCATGCGCCGCTGTACCACCAGCTACAGGGCTTCCTGCGTGGGCTGATCGAACGCGGCGAGATCGGCGACGGCGAACAGCTGCCCCGTGAGGAAGAGCTGGCCCGGCGCCTGCGCATCTCGCGGGTCACCGTGCGCCAGGCGCTGCAGCTGCTGGCCAACGATGGCCTGCTGGTACGCCAGCGCGGACGCGGCACCCGTGTGGTCGGTGGCAGCAGCAGCCGTAGCTCCAGCATCCCGATGCCGCTGAAGACGCCGCTGGGCGAGCTGATCCACAGCCTCGATACCCTGGCCAGCAATACCCAGGTACGCCTGCTTGGCTGGGAACGCGTGGTCCCACCCGAGCCGATCCGCGAGCAGTTCGGCAGCGGCCCACAGGAAACCCTGGTGCATTGCGTGCGGGTGCGCTCGCGCCACGGCCAGGCCTTCGGCTACTACGCCAGCTGGACCCGCACCGCACATCCGGAGTTCAACGCCGAACAACTGGCCTATGGCTCGCGCATCGCTTTGTTCCGCCGCTGTGGCATCCGCTTCGTGCAGGTCCAGCAGACCGTCAGTGCGCTGCGTGCCGGCGCGATGACCGCCATGCACCTGCAGATGTCGCCCGGCCAGGCAGTGATGAACCTGACCCGCCGTTCCTACGGCCCCGACCAGCAGTTGCTGGATCTGCTCGACATCCAATATCGCCCCGACCAGCTGCGTTACCAGATGCGCCTGGACTACGAAACCAACAAGCCGGAGACATTTGTTTGAGTGCAACTGTGAGTGCAACGCTTGCCGAAAAAATCCTCGCCCGTGCCTGTGGGCGTGAGGCCGTGCAGGCGGGTGAAATCCTCACCGCCAAGCTCGACCTGCTGATGATGCATGACTCCGGCGGTCCGCGCCGGGTCGCCTCACGGCTGGAAAAGCTCGGTGCCAAGGTGTGGGACCCGAACAAAGTCGTGGTGGTCTCCGACCATTTCGTACCGGCGGTGGACATGGAAAGCGCCGACATCCTCGCCCTCACCCGCAAGTGGGCGCAGGCGCATGGCGTCACCCACTACGACATGCTCGGCATCTGCCATGTGGTGCTGCAGGAACACGGCCACGTGCAGCCCGGCATTTTCTGCATTGGCGGTGATTCGCACTCGCCCAGCGGTGGCGCCTTTGGTGCCTTCATGGTCGGCATGGGCGCCACCGACATCACCGGCGCACTGGTCACCGGTGAAGTCTGGCTGCGTGTGCCGCAGACCACCCGCGTGCAACTCGATGGCGTGCTCGGTGCGGGCGTCAGTGCCAAGGATGTGATGTTGATGCTGTGCGGCCAGTACGGCATGGGCAACGAAGGCCAGGTGTTCGAATACGGTGGCAGCGCGGTGCAGGCAATGCCGATGCATGAGCGCCTGACCCTATGCAACATGGCCGCCGAGCTCGGCGCCGAGACTGGCATCGTCGAGCCCGACGCGACCACGCTCGCCGCGCTGGAACAGGCCGGCAAACCTTTCAACGGTGATCTTGCGCAATGGCGCAGCGATGCCGATGCCAACTACCTCCACCACTACCGCTATGACGCAGCGCAGATCGCGCCGCATGTGGCCGCGCCGCACAGCCCGGCAAACAGCCGTCCGGTAGGCGAGCACGGCAAAGTGCACGTCGATCAGGCATACATCGGTGCCTGCACCGGCGCCAAGCTCACTGACCTGCGCATGGCAGCCGAAGTATTGAAGGGCCGCAAGATCGCCAAAGGCACGCGTCTGCTGATCGCCCCGGCCTCGGTAGCGATGACTGCGCAGGCCGCAGCCGAAGGCACGCTGGCGACGCTGACCGAAGCCGGCGCCATCCTGCTGCCGTCCGGCTGCGGCGCCTGTGCCGGCATGGGCGCGGGCATGCTCAGCAGCGGCGAAGTATGCATGTCCACCACCGCGCGCAACTTCAAGGGCCGAATGGGCTCGGCCGAGGCACAGGTCTATCTCGGCTCGCCATACAGCGTTGCCGCCGCCGCGGTTAAAGGCGAGATCTGCGATCCACGCGAGTTGTTGGGAGAAAATGTTTGAACGTCCGTGGCAAAGCCTTCGTGTTCGGCGACCGCATCGATACCGATGTGCTGGCGCCCGGTCCCTACATGCGCGAACCAATGAGCGTGCTCGCCAGCCACTGCCTGGAAGCGGTGGACCCGGACTTCGCAAGCGAAGTTCGCCGCGGCGACATCGTGGTGGGTGGTGAATCCTTCGGCATTGGTTCCTCACGCGAACAGGCGGTGCAGGCGCTGGCCGAGCTTGGCGTAGGCGCGATCATCGCCAAGTCATTCGCACGTATCTTCTATCGCAACGCACTCAATCTCGGCGTTCCCGCGCTGGTGTGTGCGACGCTTGAGGCATCGCGTGGCGATGAACTGGAAGTACGCCCGGTGGAGGGACGCATCATCAATCACAGCACAGGTCGTGAGTTCGACTGCGAGAAGATTCCCACCGAGCTGATGGCGATCGTTGCCGGCGGCGGGCTGATGCCGTGGCTGGAGCGCAAGCTGGCGACGGAGCGGCGCACATGAAGCAAGGCATCATCCATGCGACCTTGATTGCGCCGGACCTGCAGCAGGTCTGCGCCGCCTATGTCACGCAGCTGGCGTTGCAGGTGCAGCAACGCGGCGCACTGGGTGCCGAGGATGCCGCTGCACTCGATCTGGTGGATCTTGTCGGCGCGCCGCTGGCATGGCTGGCCAACAGCGCGGGCGAGCCGGTGCTGCGGGTGATTGAAGACCCGCATGCAGTCGTTGCCGAACCCATGTTCCGCCACGGCTGGTTGTCGCTGGAAGTGCTGGTTGGCGATATCGACAGCTTGGCCGCCGGCCTGCAGGCGCCGTTCAAGGTATTGGGTCCGGCCGCCAATCTGGAACTGAGCGATGCCATCCGCGCCGCGCAGGTGCTGGGCCCCTGCGGTGAGCTGCTTTACCTCACCCAGATCAAGGCAGCGGTGCCGCCGTTCGACCTGCCGATGACCGACGCTACGGTTGCCAACACCTTCATCGGGGTGATGACCACACCAGATCGTGATGCCTCGCAACGTGCCTGGTCTGCATTATTGGGTGCCAAGGGTTGGGCGTTCGATACCAAGATCACTGTACTCAATCGTGCCTATGGGCAGGCCTTGGACGGCCGCTACCCGGTGGCCGTGGTGCCGATGCCCGGGCAGTGCATGGTGGAGATTGACCAGGTTGACCTGCCTGCTTCGAACGAGCAGCGGCATGCGGGTCAGTACAGCCTGGGGCTGCGTTTGCCGGCGGTGGATGCTGCTGTGCTGGCTGAGGCCGGCTGGGTTGCCATGGATGCTGGTGAGCGACGCAGCCTGCGCGGGCCAGCTGGAGAGCATGTGGAGTTGCTTGTTGGGTAATGGGATGCCAAGTAAAGGCAACAGCTCCAAAGCACCCCTCCCCAACCCTCCCCTGCGCTTCGCGCAAGGGAGGGGGTAGAAGCGGCGCTACCATGAACTGGCAGAGCGCCGCCAACAGCCCCCTCCCTTGCACCGAAGGTGCAGGGGAGGGTTGGGGAGGGGTGCCTTTCGCATTGCTCCCATGACCTTTGCCATGTGTAACCAGCACTACACAAGCATAGCGTCAGCGTTTACCCAAGCACTTGAGGTAGGCGCAATGCGGACCCTGACGCTGGCTGCAGCCATCGCTGCCATCACCTACCTGGGCGTGGCAACGCCAGCCGCGGCGCAGGTCGCGCCGATGACGCCGGACATCACCGGCAAGAAATTCATCGCCCCACAGCCAGCCCGCGACTTCGACAAGCGCGAGGTGATGATCCCGATGCGCGATGGGGTCAAGCTCTACACCGTCATCATGATTCCCAAGGGCGCGCACAACGCGCCGATCCTGTTTACCAGAACGCCTTACAACGCGGCTGGCCGGGTTGATCGCACACCTGGGGCGACGCATCTGGTCGATGCCCTCGCCCAAGGCGACACCGTGTTCGCCGAGGACGGCTACATCCGCGTGTTCCAGGATGTGCGCGGCAAGTACGGCTCGGAAGGTGATTACGTGATGACGCGACCGCCACGCGGCCCGCTCAATCCTAGCAAGATCGATCACAGCACTGATGCCTGGGACAGCATCGACTGGCTGGTAAAACACCTGCCCGAGTCCAATGGCAAGGTCGGCATGCTCGGCTCTTCCTACGAAGGCTTCACCGTGGTGATGACCTTGCTTGATCCGCACCCCGCGCTGAAAGTGGCCGCGCCGGAAAGCCCGATGATCGACGGCTGGATGGGCGATGACTGGTTCCAGCACGGTGCCTATCGGCAGGTAAACCTCGGCTACTTCAGCGGGCAGATGACTGCGCGCGGTACCGGCGCAAAAATCGCCATGCCAACCGGCGATGACTACAGCAGCTTCCTGCAGGCGGGTTCGGTTGGTGCCTTCGCCAAGACCCTGGGGCTGGAACAGATACCGGCCTGGCACAAGGTCAGTGAGCACCCGGCCTACGACGCATTCTGGCAGCAGCAGGCGCTGGACAAACTATTGGCCGAGCTGCCGGAGATCACGGTTCCCACCATGTGGGAGCAAGGCCTGTGGGACCAGGAAGATATCTATGGCGCACATACCGCCTGGGCCGCATTGGAACCCAAGGACCACGACAACAAGCGCAACTTCCTGGTGATCGGGCCCTGGCGACACAGCGGCGCCAATTACAACGGCAGCTCGCTCGGCGCGCTGGACTTCAACGGCGACACCGCATTGCAGTGGCGGCGCGATGTGCTCAAGCCGTTCTTCGACCAATACCTCAAGGACGGCGCACCAGCTGCCGACACGCCGCCGGTGTGGGTCTACAACGCAGGCAGCAATCGCTGGGACAGCTACAGCAACTGGCCGCAGAGCTGCACGCAAGGCTGCACCGGCAATGCACGCAGACTCTATCTCAATGCCGACGCGCAGCTTGGCTTCAGCAGCACCAACAGCGGCGCGCAGTACGCCGAATATGTTTCCGATCCGGCCAAGCCTGTTCCCTTCGTGCCGCGACCGGTCAACATGGGTGATCGCGATGTCTGGACGACATGGCTGGTGCGCGACCAGCGCTTCGTCGATGGTCGCACCGATGTGCTGACTTACACCGGCCCGGTATTGGACAAGCCGATGAAGCTGGCGGGCATTCCGCAGGTGCAGCTCAGTGCATCCACTTCGGGCAGCGACAGCGACTGGGTGGTCAAGCTGATCGATGTCTATCCCGATCAGTATCCCGACAACCCGAAGATGGCCGGTTACCAGCTGCCGTTGGCGGTCAGCATCTTCCGCGGTCGCTATCGCGAGAGTTTCAGCCAGCCGAAAGCGATCACGCCGGATGCGCCGCAGACTTACAGTTTCGATCTGCCCAACGTGAACCAGACCCTGCAACCCGGGCACCGCTTGATGGTGCAGGTGCAGTCCAGCCTGTTCCCGCTCTACGACCGCAATCCACAGAAGTACGTGGACAACATCTTCTTCGCCCAGCCCGGTGACTACCGCAAGGCCACGCAGCGTATCTGGAACAGCAGCGAGCATCCCAGCTACATCACGCTTCCGGTTGTTGAGTGATGGTGTTTTGGTAGCTGCCTTGGCGACGGCCATCATCGTGTAAAGCCTGCGCGATGCTCGCGGATATGAATCTGTTGGTGACGAATTCTGCTGCAACGGAAGCGGCGTGAGCTTCGCGGCTTACGCCGCTCCTACATGCAGGCGTTTGGCCTTGTTTCTCTGCCGTTGCAGATACATCTGTTACAGCTGTAGGTAGCAACATTGCCTGCAACGCAACGGAGCATGTATGAAGCGCAGAAGACTTAGCCAGCGCAGCATCATCCTGATCGGCGTCGCCGTCATCGTCCTGGCCATCGCCGTGTCGGTTGCGCCTTGGTGATTGTTAACGCTGCGTGGCAGACCGCAACGCAGCGCACATCAAAGCTGTGATTTTGCCGTGCAGATACGAAGCAATGCCCGTAATGCGAACCCCATCATTGCCGCGTGTTCATGATACGGGCTATAGCTTGATGGCGGGATTCGGGGGGATCGCATACCGGAGTAATGCCAATGGACAAGATTAAATTTTTCCTCGAAGGGCCTGGCCGTCAGCTTCGACTCGTCACCCTGCTGGCAACCGAGTCCAAGAACATCGCCAAGGGCAGCAGTGATGGCCGCCGTGTCGCCACCATGGGTCTTAGCGATGTCTGCTTCCATACGATGGTCGACGAGCAAGGCAACATCGCCAAGCAGGTCGATTTCGATGGCTACCGCTTCAAGTTCCATGATTCCAATCTTCCTTGGGATCTTATGATCGCTTGAGCCACGATGCGCATCGCGGCCCGTGCATTACGCGAAATTTGCGTTTCCTGCACCTGCTCATCACCGGATGCAGTCATCGGCTTAATCGCGCTACGTGCACCCTGCAGTTGGAGCATCGTTGCTCTGATCGGAGACACGTCATGGATACCCGCAAGATGAAGCAACTGCTGTTCGCAGGCATGATCGCCATTGGCTGCGCAGGCACTGCCCTCACCGTGCAGGCCGCTGGTCAATCCACGCACGGTCATGAGTCCGAACAGCCCGGCACCGATACATGGATCACCACCAAGGTGAAAGCCGAGTTGCTGACCACCAAGGATGTGTCCGGCATGGAGATCAAGGTCGAGACCGTCAACGGTGTGGTGGCACTGAGTGGCACCGTTGCCAGCAAGGTCGAAGCCGACCGGGCCATTGCCGCTGCCAAGGGCATCAAGGGTGTCAAAAATGTGGACAGCTCGGCGCTGATGGTGGCTGCAGCGCATTGATGCGCTGATCGCACTGCAAACCCGCGGATGGACGCACACACAGAAAGCGGCACCATCTGGTGCCGCTTTCTGTTGCATCGGAGCCTGTTGTCGCCCTTACCCGGGCGACAACAAGCGGTACACCTTAAATCAGGTCCACCCGCACCGTATCCTGCACCAGCAACTCGGCATCCAGACCAGAGTGCTGATAGACAACATAAGAGACGCCGCCGATGGACTGTTTGCCCATCGAAGCCCAGTCGCCCAGATCCGGGCCGCCAACACCGAGCAGATCATCCAGTTTGACCACGTCGCCAGCGTTGCCCTTCACCATCATCTGCACTGTCTGCTTTGCGCCTTGATGGAACAGGTCAACCTGGCCATTGGCCAGAACGTCCTGCAGTGACAGACTCAAGCTGTTGTTGCCAGTACCGGTGATATCGAAAACTTCGATGGAATCGATCCTGCCCTTCAACGCCGCCAGATCCAACTTCTGATTGGCGCCAGTGAGCTTGAGCGTGTCCACGCCAGCACCACCGGAAACACCGCCGCTGCTGGCAGCCGTCAGGTTGGCAACATTGGCCAGCGAGAACACGTTGTCCTCGTCACCGCCATAGTAGGTGCCAGCCTTGCCATCGATCGTCTGGTTGCTGAGCACGTTGAGCTCGCTGCTACCGCCACGTATCTGGAAGTCATCCAAGCCAATCCAGTCCCACGAACCAATACCGGTGTAACCCGGCACCTTGTAGCCGGTGCTCACCACCATGTACGAGAAGTCCTGCCCGGCCGGCGCCTTGAACGAAGCATTCAAGGAGTTCGGCCAATACGCTGACAGCGACAGCTGCCCAACCAACGCACCGCTGGCTGTGTAGAACTTGACCACGGAGGGATCGAAGTAGCCGGTCTGCAGATTGGTCACCAGGAACTTGAGCTCGGAAACCGGGCCTTCGGTGAAGTCGATGCGGGTACGCCCGGTGACGCCGATCTTCATGCCGGTATAGACCGCGGGATCGTAGCTGGTCAGCCCGGTGATCGCGTCAGGTATCTGCCAAACATCATGATCGACCTCGGAGGTGATACGCAGCCCGTTGTAGGTCGTGCTTTTCCCGCTACTAAGATTTACGTAGCCGGCGTTGTTGAAGTCGATGAGCTTGTTGTCGCCCATGTCGCGGTACTTCGAGCTGTTGCCAGCCTTGTCGATGATCGCGGCCATGACGTCACCGCTGGCGACAGCGAACCCCGGGTAGATCCGCACGCTTCCCGCCGCCACATCCTTGACGGTCAGTGCCTGATCAAAGCGCTGCCCATTCAATACAACACTGACAATGTCGCCAGCGGACACGGCCGCTGTCTTGAATGCCACCGTCAGGTAGGAGCCGTCGACGCTGAGTTTGGTTGGTGCATCCGGCGCGAGGGTATCGAGGAATACAGCTCGCGATTCCACTTCGCCACTGCGGCCAGCGTCATTCACCACCATGGTCTGGATAGACCAGTTGCCGCTGTGGCTGTTCTTGTCCTGTGCAGCCCAGCTGAGACCATCCACCGTCGCCACGCTCCAGCTCACGCCACCGTCGGTAGATACCAACAGGCGTTCATCTGCAGCCAGTTGTGCGCTGAGCGAACCCTGCATCAGGCGCCCGGCGCCGCCATCATTGGTAAGCCAATCGCTGCTGCTCACGCCCCAGTCCTTGCCCATCGCAGTGACGGTGGCAATCTGTGTGGGCACCGGCGCCTTGACCACGATGATGTGCTTCTCCGAATGGTCGGAGGCATTGCCGGCCTTGTCGGTCATCACCACTTCAAATTCATGCTGACCATCAGCAAGTTCGGCATCCGGAGTGAACACCCAGCTACCGTCATCGGCGACCAGCGTCTCACCGATCACCTGACCGTTGTCGATGATGGTGACGGTAGCGCCTGCCTCGCCCTTGCCCGACAGCGTGGGCATATTGTCATCCGTGCCGCCGCCATTGCTGATCGCACCGGTTTGCGGTCCAACGTCGTCCAAAACCTCGCTTATTGACGGCGCCTCGGGAGCAACCTTGTCAACGAAGATCACATACGGCTCGGACAGATCGCTGACATCGCCGTCGTCGGATTCGTGCAGGATGCTGATGCTGTGCCTGCCGTCGGAGAGCGGAAAAGCTGGCGTGAACGTCCACGCGCCATTTGCTGCTACCCGAACCCGCCCAAGCAGCTCAGAACCATCATAGATATGGATGAGATCACCCGGATTGCCTTTGCCGGTGATCTCCGGGCGGCCATCATCGGTATAGCCACCGTTGCCGATATCACCCGTCCTGCTGCCCTGATCGTCGATGATCGCCTCGATCACAGGGACGCTGCCTCCGGCATACACATCGAGAGGGTTGAACTTCGCCGTCTGCGGGATCTGACCGTAACTCACTGCGTTCACTTGTTGTCTCCATTGACTTGAATAGGCCGTGCAATTGCGTTGCAGCGGCTGTGCGCCTGACGTCAGAACGAAGCCTGTGTTCATGGCGCTATCTGCACGCGCACGGCGGCGCGGCCTCCGGCGCCATTGCTGGAGGTCGTTGCCGACAAACGCGTGTCTCATCGCGAGTGGCAGGGCAAGGCGGCGTAGAGACGCCTGCCCAAACTGCTCGTCGTAGCGTTCCAATCAGTGGATTGGAGGGGCTCTACCTTTGCGCATCGAACTCTGCTCTTGATGCTGTCTGCTACATGGCCACCATGCGACCGTGCAGCACGCGATACGTCTCAAGGTCCCAATCAAGAACCTCGTTGCTGCTGCAAAAGTCCAAACCAGCGCGGCCACAGAGCGGAATTCCTTTCATGTATTCACGCGCGGTAACACGTCTCCCTACTGGCTTTGGAACGTCTGGGCGATGCAAGCAGCCAATGCAACGCCGTTGGCAGGATTATCGGTAGCGGCCCCGGAGAGCAACATGGGAATCAACTTGAAACCGTATCCATACCTTGGCCTTTAAACCTGCAGATTCATCTGTGAAACGGGATGCCGCTGGGCGCTGGAATTTCGCCAGAACTGGTTTCACTTCCGAAACCTCGCCGGCTTCAGCATGGCGAAACTGCGCAGACAAGCGTCTTGCTGGATTCCACTTATCGCCCTTTCCTGAAAGGAAAAGACGGGCAACGCGACTGTTCTGATCCGCATCTACGCCCGTTCGATGGCCGGCTGCGAACACACCGAAGGCGAAGGCTGTGCTTGTCGGGATCGATCGCCAGCCTGCCGCACAGCTGCAGCCTCACGCAGCAAAAGCCAGTAGCTCGCTGCACATCAATCACCGCCAGCAAAGTTCCCCAAAAGCACACCTAATTTATGTACTGGTCAGTTTGGTATTCAGGGTGGATTCCGTCGGCTAACGGATAATTCACAACTATCGAACGGCCACAGATTCAGGCCGTAACGATCAAGACCAATAACGAGGTAATGCCGAAATGAAGACTTCTTTGATCGCTTTGGGCCTGCTGGCCGCCCTGCCGTTCGCCGCTTCGGCTGCCGATGGCCTGTCCTACAACTATGTGGAAGGCGGCTATGTGAACACCGATACCAAGGGCGGCGACGCCGACGGTTTTGCGGTGAAGGGCTCGGTCGCGGTACACCCGAACTTCCATGTGTTCGGTGAGTACAACGCGCAGGAAACCGACAAGAGCAAGGTTGATGTTGACCAGTGGCGCCTGGGTGTTGGCTACAACTACACCGTGGCCCCGAACACCGACCTGCTGGCACGTGCGGCCTACCAGAAGCTGGATCTCGAGTACGGCCCGAAGTTCAGCGGCTACAGCGCTGAAGTCGGCGTGCGCACTGCCTTCACCCAGAACATCGAGGGCTACGCCCTGGCCGGTTACGAGGACTTCAGCAAGAAGCGTGGTTACGATCCGGACGGCGAGTTCTATGGCCGCGTTGGCGCCACCGCCAAGTTCAACCCGAACTGGGGCCTGACCGGCGAAGTGAAGCTGGCCAAGGCTGGCGACAAGGAATGGTTCGTCGGCCCGCGCTTCACCTGGTAAGCGACAAAGCAACAAGTAACAGATAGCGGTGTTGTATGGCGCGTGACCTCTCTCCCACGCGCCGCTGGAAGCCCGGTCCTCCCCCGACCGGGCTTCTTTTTTTGGGGCGGCGCCCGCCGGTAGTGCCGAGCCATGCTCGGCACTACAGAGCGCGCAAAGAAAAGCCCGGCATTGCCGGGCTTCTTCGTTAAACTTCGCTCATCCTTACTTGAACAGCGTGTCCGGATATTCCGGCTTCTGCTCACGGGCCAGCAGCTGCTGCAAGCCTTCGGATGGGCTGAGTTCGCCGTGCAGCACTGACTGCACTGCCTTGGAGATCGGCAGATCGATGCCGTGACGGTCGGCCTGGCGCATGACTTCATCGGCGGTCTGCACCGATTCCACCACCTGGCCGATTTCCTTCACTGCATCGGGCAAGCTCTGGCCGCGGCCAAGCGCCAGACCCAGGCGACGGTTGCGCGACAGGTCGCCGGTGCTGGTCAGCACCAGATCGCCGAGGCCAGCCAGGCCCATCAGGGTCTCCGGCTTGCCGCCAATGGCAGCCGCCAGCCGCAGCATTTCGTTGAGGCCACGGGTGATCAGGCCTGCACGGGCGTTCAGGCCCAACTGCATGCCATCCGCCACGCCGGTAGCTACCGCCAGCACGTTCTTCATTGCCCCGCCCAACTCGGCGCCGACCATGTCGTCGCCGGTATAGGCGCGGAATGCCGGGCCATGCATGGCATCGGCCACCTGCTGGGAAAACGCTTCGTCATCGCCGTGGACGGTGATGGCGGTGGGCAGGCCCAGGGTGACTTCCTTGGCGAAAGACGGGCCGGTGACCACGGCCAACGGCACCTCCGGGCCCAGCACTTCACGCGCTACTTCATGCAGGAAACGGCCTGAGCCGGGCTCGAAGCCCTTGGTTGCCCAGGCTACGCCTGCACCGGCCGGCCGCAGCGGCGCCAGCGCGCGCACGGTTTCGGCAAAGGCATGCGAAGGCACCACCACCAGGATCCAGTCTGCCCCGGCAACGGTGGCAGCCAGGTCGGTGCTGGCGCGCAAAGATTCTGGCAAGGGAATCCCCGGCAGATACCGGGGATTCTCATGACGCTGATCAATCGCCTCGATTACCGCTGCATCACGTCCCCACAACACGGTCGTATGACCGTGCCGGGCCAACAGGGTGGCCAGCGCGGTGCCCCAGGAGCCCGCGCCAACAACGGCGATCTTTTCTGCGTCGTTCGTACTCATACAGAAGCGCAGACGCCGATCAGGCGTTGCCAGCCGGCTCGGAGTCGGCCAGCGACGGCTCACCCTGCTGCTGACGCTGACGCAGGGTTTCGGCGTACAGGCCTTCAAAGTTGATCGGCTGCAGGTAGAACGGCGGGAAGCCGCCAGCCTGGATCAGGTCCGACACCATCGAACGCACGTACGGGAACAGGATGTTCGGGCACTGGGTGCCGAGCAGCACGTCGATTGCCTGCGGCTCCAGACCGATCAGGCCGAACACGCCAGCCTGCTCAACTTCGGCCACATAGGCGGTCTTGTCGCCTGCCTTGCAGGTCAGGGTCACGCCCAGCACCACTTCAAAAGCGGTGTCGGACAGGCGCTGCACCTTCTGGTTCAGGTTCAGCTGCAGGTCCGGCTGCACGTTCTCGTTGAAGATGACCGGGGAGTTCGGCGACTCGAACGAAACGTCCTTGACGTAGATCTTCTCGATGGTGAAAGCCGGGCCGTTGGCGGATTCGTCGGCCGGGACTACGCCGTTGGTGTTCTCTTCGGACATTGCTCAAGACTCCAGAACAGATTGTTCATTGAATGGGATTAGTACAAGACCAGCGATGGGGGCGGTTGCCCACCTACACAAGCCCTAACTGAAAATTTGCTGACTCAGTTGCGGCCTTTGACCAACAGCAGATCTGCTGCCTGCCATGCCGGCAAACCACCGTCGAGAACATAAACCTGCTCGTAACCGGCTTTTTTCAGTGCTTTGGCTGCTGTTGCCGAGGCATTGCCGGTACGGCACAGCAGTACCACCGGGCTCTGCTTGGCGTTGGCCAGCAGCTTGTGCGCGGGGGTCAACTGGGCCGGCTGCACATTGCGGCTACCGGCAATATGGCCCTTCTCGAAGTCGGCGGCAGCCGACAGATCGATCACGGTCGCACCGCCGGCATTGATCATATGGGTCAATTCGGACGGCTTGAGCGACTTGTAGCCGCGGAACAGGCGTGCGACCTCGGTGGCAATGATGGCCACCGTCAGGCCAACCAAGGCCAGCGACAACATCGGATTTCGGCCGGCGAAGGCCAGCAACTCTTCGTAATTCACTCAGGTCACGGGTCGATAAGCGGGCAGGGATTGTCGCACAGCCGGTGAAAATGCAGCCAATGCCTCATTGGCCCTGCCAAAGATCAGGTAAACCAGCCGCCTGCCACCAGCGCTTGGCCTCCGGATCCCAGCGCCAGCGCTCATTGACCATCACCAGCCGTTCGGCCTGGGTATTGCGGTTGATCACGCCCATTTCCACCCGCCGCTCGATGCTGCCATCGGCGCCAGCACCTACCGAACGCTCGCGGTAACTGGACACCTGGATCTGCCGGTAGCGCTCACGCTGCAGGTCGGTGATCGGGCGCTGCAGCAGGTACTGCGGGTCGATGAAGCCTTCCGCCTTGTCGAAATCGCCCCAGCGCACGGCCGCGACATAGGCATCCTGAGTCGGTCCCAACTTGCTGCGTTGGGACCGGCTCGGCCCTTCGGCCTGGGCTGCACCGGCCACCAGCGACAGGGCGATGACAACGGACTGGAACAGGTTTCGATACATGCAGGCCCCCTCGGTAATGGCCGATCTTAGCCTTTGCCGAGGGCAACGAAGCGCCCTTCGAATTCGGCCGCGCCACCTTCGATCGCCGACCGTACCGTCACCCGCGCACGGCCGCGCTTGCTGAACGTGGTCAGGAATTCATCCCAATCCTGGTCCGGGGCCAGCCGCGCAGTCGCCAGCAGGTCACCATAGACCGGCGCGCGGTAGCGGATATTGCTGTCGGCCACGTAGACCTCGGCCTGCTTGCCAGCCAAGCCCAGGCGCATGCTGACCAGCGCCCAGCCCGACAGGGTCATTACCGAAGCCAGACTGCCGCCGAAGGCATTGCCCTTGTCGTTGATGTTGACGTCCAGTGGCGCCTGCATGCGCAGCACGCCATTGTCGTAGCCGGCAATGTGGATGCCCATCGCCGCAACCGGCGGCATTGCCGTGAGAGTGCGCTGAAGGTTTTCCAGCAACACGGGGTCATCAAAATGTTCGGACATGGACGCGCACGCAAAACGGAAAGCGCCCGCATAATGCATGGAATGAACCGCCCCGCCTATGTGCCAGCCGACACGGTCTGGCATCTCATCTCGATGCGTCCACAAGGGCAGCACGACACCTTGCGCAGCGCAGCTGCGCGTTTGGGTGCACGTACGCTGGCGTTGTCACCTTGGCGGCTGCAGATGCGTACCGATGAGGCCACCCGCGAGCAGCTGAACGCAGCCCGCGAATACGATCGACTGGTGTTCACCAGCCCTGCCGCCGCCGAAGCCGCTGCGCGGCTGTTGCCGTTGGCCGCGCTTCGTGCAGGCAGCCTGATAGCTGTTGGTGAAGGCACCGCACGCGCCTTGCGCCGCCGTGGCGCAACCAGCGTGCAGGCGCCGACCCGGATGGACAGCGAGGGCCTGCTGGCCTTGCCCGCCATGCAGCACCTGCACGGCCTGCGCGTGGCCTTGGTCACCGCGCCAGGTGGCCGCGGTGTGATTGCAGCGCAGGTGCGCGAGCGCGGTGCAAACCTGCACCGTATCGATGTCTACGAACGCGTGCCGCTACCGGTCAGCAAGGCCACCATTGCCCGTCTACTGGCGCTGCCCAGCCCCTATGCGGTGGCGATAAGCAGCGGCGAAGCACTGCAGACGGTACTGCCCTATCTGCCACCGGACTTGTTGCAGCAATGGCAGCGGGCCGCTGCGGTCGCTGCCAGCGCACGACTGGCGGAACTTGCCACCGAACTTGGCTTCCGCAACATCAGCGTCGCCGCCGGGCCCCTGCCTGCACAGCTGGCCAGCGCCGCCCACGCCGCGCTTTTCCCGGCCGCTGGCTGAGCGCAGTAACAAAGGCGACTTGCAGGCATGCAGCGCGCGGGCGATGCTTTGCCTGCACCAACAGCGTGGTCACCCTTGTGTCGTGGCCATGCCCGCCAAGGATGTTGCCCCCCGATGAATGAAGACGTCGCACCTGTTCAACCGCGCCGCCCGCTGCGCTGGCTCCTGCCGCTGATCGCCATCGCCGCGCTTGGCGCTGCCGGCTGGTTTGGCTGGCACAGCTGGCAGACCCGCCAACAGCAGGCCGATCTGGCCCGCGACAGCGCAACCCAGCAACTGACCGCCA
The DNA here is from genome assembly GCF_056759995.1 of Stenotrophomonas sp. STEN030. Classification (NCBI taxonomy): domain Bacteria; kingdom Pseudomonadati; phylum Pseudomonadota; class Gammaproteobacteria; order Lysobacterales; family Lysobacteraceae; genus Stenotrophomonas; species Stenotrophomonas sp. STEN030. The sequence continues at coordinate 62,599 of NZ_JBRREB010000001.1, forward strand.
TGCAGCAAGGGCTGGAAGCCCTGCGCCGCGACCAGCGCGCCAATGCCCGCAGCATCCAGGACGCCGCCGCCACCAACCGCGTGCTGCGCGATGAAGTGCTGGGGCTGAGCCAGCGCAACGCACTGCTGGAAGAAAACCTCGCCCAATTGGCCGACAGCTCGCGCCAGGGCGCGCAGGCCGTGCGCCGCGAAGAGGCCGAGCTGCTGCTCAACCAGGCCCAGCAGCGACTCACCTTTGCCGGCGATCTGGACGGTGCGCGTCGCCTGTATGCATTGGCCGCCAGCGCACTGGAAGGCATCGACAGCCCCGACTACCTCAACCTGCGCCAGGCCTTGATCCAGGAGCGCAATGCGCTGGATACGCTTGGCCCCGGCGTGCGCGCCCGCACCGCTGCCCAGCTTGAGCAGTGGTCCGCTGAACTGGAACGCCTGCCCGAAAACCTGCAGCTGCCAGCGGACAGCCAGCAACCATGGTGGCAGCAGATGCTGTCGCCGCTGGTGCAGATCCGCCCGGCCGACGGCAAGGTATTGGTTGCCCGCTCCGAGCGCATCGCCGCCAATGACTCGTTGCAGATCGAGCTGAGCCTGGCCCGCGCCGCGCTCGAACGTGGCGATGACAAGGCCTGGCAGCAGGCATTGGACCGTGTAGATGGCTGGTTGCAGCGGCTGTGGCCGGATTCGCAGCAGCGTCAACAGCGCCGCCGTGAACTGCGCGAGATGCGCGCCGTGGAACTGCGCCCCAACCTGCCCGAGCTTGGCAGCACCCTGCAGCAACTGCGCAGCACGCGCGCCGCCAAGGACGCACCATGAAGGCTTTCCGCTCCCTGTTACTGGTGTTGCTGGTCGCCGCTGCCGGCATCTTTGGTGCGCAGTGGCTGGGCCAGGATTCAGTCCGCGCACTCGGCGAAGTGATCGTCCGTGCTGGCAACCACGACTACATCGCCACCTTGCCGCAGGCTGCGTTGGCGGTGCTGATCGCCGCCTTGCTGGTATGGCTGCTGTGGTCGCTGATCAGCACCCCGTTCCGCGCCTGGGCACGGCATCGCCGCAAGCAGGGCCGCGCACGTCTGATCGATGGCCTGCAGGCACTGGATAACGGCCAATGGCAGCGCGCTGAAAAACTGCTGCAGAGCGCCGCAACGGAGAAAGCCGTACGCCCGATCGCACTGGTTGCCGCCATGCGTGCGGCTGAGGCACGCGAGGACAACAGCAGCGCCGGCCAACACCTGCAGCAGTTGGCGGAAGCCGATCCGCACCTGCACGCCCTGCACAGCGCCGAGCGCTGGCTGCAGCTGGACAAGCCGTTGGAGGCGATCAACGCGCTGGACCTGCCGGCCCTGCAACCGCTGCCGCCACGCGGCCTGTGGTTGCGCACCGAGGCGTTGCAGCGCGCCGGTCGTGCTGAAGAGGCCTACGGCCAGCTCGGCGCGCTACGCCAGCAACAAGTGCTGCCGCCCAGCGCCGTTGCCGGACTGGAAACCACCCTCGCCCTGCAGATGCTCGACGAAGCCAGCGACGTCAATACGCTGGCTGCACGCTGGGAAGTGCTGCCCAAGTCGCTGCGGGTCAGCCCGCAGGCGGTGGCGCGCTACGCACAGCGCGCGGTTGCATTGAACTGGACCGATGTCGCCCTGCGCAGCATCGAGCAGACCCTGGACAGCCACTGGGACGAAACACTGGTCAGCCTGTACACGCAGCTGCCGGTGGAGAAGTTCGATTCGCGCCGCGCCAGCGCGCAACGCTGGCTGCAGTCGCATCCCAACAGCCCTGCCCTGCTGTTGGGCTTGGCGCGCCTGGCCGCTGGTCAAGGCCAATGGGCGCAGGCCGAGGAATTCCTGCACCGGGCCATTGCCCAGGATGCCGGTGCGGATGCCTGGGAAGCCCTGGGCGAGGTGTTTGCCGCACAGGATGAACAGGCTCTGGCAAACCAATGCCTGCTCAATGCCGTGCGCCAGCGTCGCGGCGAAACCCCATTGTCGATCCAACGCCGCAACCTGCATCAACAGATCCAGGACCAGGCCGTGGCCGAAGAGCGCGATGCGCATGGCTTCCCGCGTTTGCCGGGCTGAGCACCTGCAGGCGCACCCTCAACGCTTTCCGTAACGAGCCGTAATGAACATACCCCCGGATATCCATGCGCGCGTGGTCGAGCTGACCGACGCCATCCTCAATGCCAGCGAGGATGGCGAGGAAAACATCAGTGCATCGCTGTATGCGCAACTGCACGCCTACTGCGATTCAATCGCCGCTGCAGGCCGCGATCATCCGTTCCTGTGGGAAACGCTGGCCGACTTCACCGGCGATGACCATATCGCCATTGAGCACTACAACCACGCCTTGATGCTTGCCAACGCAGCGCAGGCGATCAGCTACGAAGCCTCGATCCATCTGGCACTGGCCGAACGTCATTCCAACCTGGACGATGTTGCCGCCGCCCAGGATCATGCGCTACGCGCAGATGCATTGGCGCAGCGTACCGATGACCTGCCGCTGCGCCAGGCCATCAGCCAGTTCCTGCTGGATCACGCTCAGGCGACCAACGAAGACTGAGCTGGCGCTACGTCGCCCGGGCGCATTGCGCTTGCCCGGGCTGCTGCGTGGCTCACTGCCGACCTAGTCGCGGCGATACGGATAGCGCGGTAGGCGCGCCAGAAACGCCGGCGATACCCCGCGATACACAGCCAACGACACATCGATCTTCTTGGGCTTGAGTATCTGCATGCCAATCAGGCCCCACAGCAGCATCACCAGAAACGCCAGTATCCCCAGGCCGATCACCGCGCCACTGTCGAACAGAAAACAGCCAAACAGTGGCACCAGCGACCCCCACGCCATCAGGATGAAATTCAGCCGCCGCTTGCGGTGCGCCGAACACAGACCAACCTGATGCACCGCCGTCTTGCGCACCGCCAGTGCGGCAATCAGATAGACCAGGATGTGCAGCAGGATCAGCAGATACATCCACGGCGAGTGCCAGTAGAACTTGCGCTGGCGGTATTCCAGCGCCGGTTTTCCACATTTGACGCAGTAGCGCGGCAGATCACTATGCGGCAAGGCCAGCAGCTGATCACCATCGCGCCAGCAGGTGCTGTTATCCGGGCTGGTGTTGGCGAGCGGCGGCGGCAAGGCCTCCGGCGCGGCATACGGGTTGAACTCATCCATTGGTTACATCCCCTGTGAAATTCGAGCGGCCGCCTCCTCGGCGACCCGCACTTACGTCCTTGGCATCGCATGCGGTCGCTGGCGCTTCCCACGCGACGGGGAATCCCGCCGCTGAGCAGCCTGCAAGACAATGTCACTCAGCGCTTGGCCGATGTCGGCTCGGCGGCATCTGCAGCAGCATCTGCCGCATATGCTGCAGCTTCGACTGACGCATCGGCCGCCGTCGCAGCGATATCTGCTGCCGCCTGCGCTGCCTCTGGCGTCATACCCGGGGTGCCGGCAATGCGCGCAGTTGCCCCCTCTGCTGCCTCCTTGGCCGGCGGTGCATCCGCATCCACTGCCATGGTGTTCATCGCGCTGTTGTCGGCGATCAGCTGCAGCTGCTGTGCAATTTCGGCGACGTACTGGCGGCGAGCGCGTTCACGATTCTGTCCAAGCACCAGACCTTCCGGCAGCGGCTGCAGGCGTTCAAAGCGCGCGCGCGCGGCATCGAAGCGCGATAACCTGCGCTCCCATTCGCCCAACAGCATCTGGCAGTACAGCCAGGACTCATCGCGTTCGGCAGCGGCGCGCGCATCCGGGCATTGCTGGGCAACTGCCGTTGATGCCGCCCGCACATAGCGCGGGTATTGCTCCGGTGATGCCTGCCAGGTCGCGCTTTGCAGCACCCCGGCACGGTCTTTCAGTGGCGCGTCGACTGCTTCGAACAAACGCGCCAGCAACCAGTAGCTGGTTTCAGTGCCGCGCATGCGCTGGTACTCGTCGCTTTCGACCACCGCCGTCAGGCGCTTGATTTCCTCGGCGCTGTAGTCATTTTTGTAGATGACGAAGCCGTTGCCCGGGCAGGACACCAGCGGCCAGGGCGATTGGATGGCGCCATGCAGGCGGCCGTCGAGGAAGTGGCCGAACGCGGTGCCCGAGCCCATTTCCTGCGCACTGAAGCGCTCGCCGCCGATCGGGCAGACATGCTCCACTTTCATGAAAGTCATCGCGGCGGCTGGCGCCGCCCATCCTGCCAACAGCACAGCCAAACCAATCGCAATGCGCTTCATGCCCTACCCCGTCCTTTGGTGAGCAGACAATAGAGGTGCCGGGCCGGGCCCGGCAAGGGCCCTGTAGTGCCGACCCATGGTCGGCAACGGGCATTGCCGGTAACGCCTCTGCCGAGCATGGCTCGGCACTACATCAACTGCAGCAACGCTCAACAATGGCGACCGCGCCGTAGTGCCGACCCATGGTCGGCAACGGGCTACAGCTGTATCAACGCCGACGATGGCGAACACGCCATGCCGCCAGCGGTGCAGATCGACACCAGCGCGCGGCCACCGCCGCGTGTTGTAGTGCCGACCCATGGTCGGCAAGGGGCATTACCGGCAACGCCTCTGCCGAGCATGGCTCGGCACTACAAACAGCGCATCAGCGCTCGACGATGGCGACCACGCCCATGCCGCCGGCGGTGCAGATCGATACCAGTGCGCGGCCGCCGCCGCGTGCGGCCAATTCCTTGGCCACGGTGCCGATGATGCGGGCGCCGGTGGCTGCGAACGGGTGGCCAGTGGCCAGCGAGGAACCCAGCGGGTTGATCTTGGCCGGGTCGATACGGCCCAGCGCACCATCCAGGCCCAGGCGGTTGCGGCAGTAGTCCTCGCTTTCCCAGGCGCTCAGCGTGCACAGCACCTGCGCAGCGAAGGCTTCATGGATTTCGTAGATATCGAAATCCTGCAGGGTCAGGCCATTGCGCTTGAGCATTTCCGGCACAGCGGTGGTCGGCGCCATCAGCAGGCCTTCGCCATGCACGAAGTCCACGGCCGAAACCTGCGAATCACGCAGATAGGCCAGCGGCTCGTGGCCGTGCGCACGTGCCCACTCCTCGCTGGCCAGCAACACCGCGGCGGCACCATCGGTCAGCGGAGTGGAGTTGGCAGCGGTCAGGGTGCCGCGACCAGAGGCCTTGTCGAAAGCCGGCTTCAAGGTGGCCAGCTTTTCCAGCGAGGTATCCGGGCGCAGCACGTTGTCGCGCTCGACGCCGCGGAACGGTGCGATCAGGTCGCTGAAGAAACCGCGCTCGTAAGCAGCAGCGAGCTTCTTGTGCGAGGACACCGCCCATTCGTCCTGCGCTTCACGCGAGATGTTCCATTCCTTGGCCATGTCCTCGCAGTGGTCGCCCATGCTCTTGCCGGTGCGCGGCTCGGCCACGCCCGGGAACTCGGGCTTGAGCTCGGAGAACTTGAAGCCCTTGAGCAGGGTGCGGATCTTGTCGCCAGTGCTCTTGGCGCGGTTGGCGGCCAGCAGACGCGCGCGCAATTTCTTGCCGTAGACGATCGGCACGTCGGAGGTGGTGTCCGAACCGCCGCCGATGCCGGACTCGATCTGCCCCAGGGCGATCTTGTTGGCGACGGTGATGATGCTGTCCAGCGAAGTACCACAGGCACGTTGCAGGGTGATGCCTGGGGTCAGCGGCGACAGGCCGGACGACAGTGCTGCCTCGCGGCCCAGGTTCCAGTCGCTGGGATGCTTGATCACCGCGCCCATCGCAACTTCGCCCAACTGCTGGCCGTGCAGGCCAAACCGTTCAACAAGTGCCCCAAGCGTACGGACCGACATGCCGAGATTGCCAACGTCCGAATAAGCGGTGTTCTGACGGCAGAACGGGATTCGGACACCACCGAGGATGGCGACGGGACGAGCGCTGGGCATGCGGGTACCTGACATGGGAAAGAGTGTTCAAAGTGGCCTGCACGCGATAGCAGGCATAATGGTGTTGAGTGTAGCTTCGAGGCCGTGATGGGCCAACCGCGAATCATGAGCAATTCAAACCCCGACGTGAACGCCCTTGGCGTAGTGGCATTGGAACTGGCTGGCGGCGAGCAGCCCGGCAAGGCGGCCCTGGGCTCCGAGCAGGCTGGCGAACTGGCAGCGCTGATCGGTCGTGACCTGACCAAACTGGTTACGCAGGTCAGCGAGCTGGACCTGGTTTTCGCTGCCGCGCATTTCGACCCGGCCGAAGTGCTGCGTCCCGGCCTGCCCATTCATCGGCGCCTGGAAGAACTGCAGATGCGCGCCCCTGGCCGCAATCAGGGCGCGCGCCTGCTGGCGTTTGGTGCCGATGCCAATGGCGAGATTCCGCTGCCGCTGCAGGCCGATCCTGCGCTGACCGGTGGCGCGCTGCGGCTGCTGCCGTTCGTGCTGGCTGGTGGTGAAGCGGCCGTGCGCCTCGAAGTGCGTGATGCGCTGGAAGACGTGCTGCTGGCCAATGGCATGGCACAACCGGATACCGCGTTGCTGGCGCAGAACAGCTTTGCCGCGCAGATCGAACACGCACGCTATTTCACCGTCAACGATCTGGCCGCGATGATGGCCATGCAGTACGACAACCAGGGCTTGGCGGATCTGTGGCCAATACTGGAAACGGCGATGTTCGCGCCCAACGAAGAACAATGGCTGGACGCCTCACCCGAACCGCTGCTGCGTTATGTCGGTGGCGAAGTGCGGATGGCCTTGTTTGATCCAGCTGGCTGGTGCGCGCACTACGCGCAGGACAAAAACGACTGTGATCGCCTGCAGCGCGTGTACGAGCAGTACATGATGCGTCAGCGGCAGATGGCGGCGGTATTGGAAGCGCATGGCATCGACGTGCTGTATGTGCACGTGAATGCCGGGCAGGATGCGAAGGCCTTGCTGGCGCATTGAAGCAAGAAACAGCGCCACCGGGCTACGGCACTGATTTTTTGTGGGAGCGGCGTTAGCCGCGAAGCAAGCGCATCATCAGATGGCATACCCACCAAGAGTTTCAGCGAAGTCAGCTTCGCGGCTAACGCCGCTCCCACAAGGGCGTAGCCCAGGCGAGTGCAGGACAACAACAAAGGGCCGCTTGCGCGGCCCTTTGTTGTTGCTGTGTTGCATCTACTAGTTCCTCGTTCCTGGCGACTAGTTCCTGGCTTCAAGGGACCTTGGTGATCACCGCACACGCAAGGCGTGCACCGGCATTACCGGTGGGCTGGGTCTTGTAGTCGTCCGGGTCGGCGTGGACGATCAGGCCGCGGCCAACGATGTCGAAACCATCGCCAACACCGACGTTGACGTTGCTCGCCACCGGGCCATCGATATGCGCGTTGCCCTGCGCGTCGGCCTTGATGTTGGGCATGTCGCCGCCGTGATGCATCGCGGCGCTGATGCTGCCGTGCTCGCTGCTGCCCGGGTTGAAATGGCCGCCAGCGCTGGTGCCGTCCGGCGCGCTGCAATCGCCCTTCTCATGGATATGGAAGCCGTGCTCGCTGTCCGGCTTCAAGCCGGTGATATCGCCGCTGGCGCGCAGCTGGCCATCAACCAGGCTGAAGTTGATGGTGCCGGCGACGGTGCTGTCCTTGGTCGGCTGCAACTGCGCAGTCGCAATCGGCTTGGCCATTTCCGGCGGTGCGGCCGGGTCGGCAACCGGCGTGGTTGCCATCGCCGCAACGACATCGGCCGGTGCGGCATCGGGCTCTGCGCCCTTGTTGCAGGCGGTCAGGGCCAAGGCGCTGGCGAGGAACAAGCTGGTGTGGATCAGTCGCATCTGGGTAACTCCCTTGCTGGTCTGGATCGAATCGGTATCTGCGTGCTCAGGGGCACATTCAGCGCACCACGCGGATCACCGCGCAGGCGACACGCGCACCGGCATTGCCGGCCGGTTGGCTGCGGTAATCGTCGGCCGACGCATGTACCACCAGTGCGCGCCCAGCGACGTCGTTTGCAGCACCACCGCCGAGGGTAACGCCGCGTAGATGAACGTCCACGTGTGCCACACCTTTGGCATCGGCCTGCAGGTTGTCCATGTCACCGGCATGGTGCGCGCCGGCAGCGGCGCGGCCGTGTTGCTGCATGGCGGGGTTGAAGTGGCCACCGGCACTGCTGGCATCCACCGCACTGCAGTCACCCTTCTCATGCACATGGAAGGCAGCCTGCTGACCACGCGGCAAGCCGCCGATCACGCCGGTGATATGCACGCCACCGGCTTCCGGCACCAGCGCGAGGCGACCGCTGACCAGGCTGGCCGAGGCCGGTGCCAGATTGGCCTCGGCCATCCTGGCGGTGCTGACCGTGGCCATCGGCGGCGGCGCCTCGGCCTTGGGTGCAGGCGTGGAGCCGCAGGCGCTGAGCAGCGCGGCAGCAATGGTGGCGGTAAGAGGAAGCAGGATGCGCATCGATATCTCCTTGCAACAGAACGAACAGGCCGGTGCCGCGCTCAACTACCGCGACGGCGACCAGGCCCAAGTTTGCGGGTAACGGTGTTACGGCCAAGTCCGAGCCGGGTGGCGGCATCGGCACGGTGGCCATCGGTGAAATCCAGTGCCACGTCCAGCAGCACGTTGTCCAAACGCTCGCGGGCCTCGGCATGCAGACCATTGGCGCCCTCGGCCAGGCGCTGCCGGGCCCATGCCGCCAATGCCCGATCCCAGTGCTCCGGCGTCACCGCGGTGGTGCCGGCTGCAGCGCGGCCGCCGCGGTTCAACGCAGCCTGCACGTCATCGGCCGATACGGTGTCGGCGACAGCCAGCGCAGCCAGACGCCAGCAGACGTTTTCCAGCTCGCGGACGTTGCCTGGCCAGTTGTGCTCGCGCAGTGCTTTTACCGCTGCGACGGACAGACGCTTGGGCGGCATGTCGAGCCGGCGCGCGGCGTTGAGCAGGAAGTTCTCGGCCAGTTGCGGCACATCGCCAAGACGCTCGCGTAGCGGCGGCAGCAACAAGCGCACCATATCCAGCCGGTGCAGCAGGTCGGCGCGGAAGCGTCCTTGTTCGACCAGGGTCTCCAGATCCTGATGGGTAGCTGCAACCACGCGTACATCGACGCGGATCAGCTCGCGGCCACCAACGCGGAAGAACTCGCCTTCGGCCAGCACGCGCAGCAGCCGGGTCTGCAAGCCCAGCGGCATGTCGCCGATTTCATCGAGAAACAGCGTACCGCCATCGGCCTGCTCGAAGCGGCCGATGTGGCGCTTGCTCGCGCCAGTGAAGGCGCCGGCTTCATGGCCGAACAACTCGCTTTCCAGCAGCTCGGCCGGGATCGCGGCAGTGTTGAGCGCGACGAACGGGCCTTTGGCGCGCGGTGACTCGCGATGCAATGCGGTCGCCACCAACTCCTTGCCGGTGCCGGTCTCGCCATTGATCAACACCGACAAGGGCGCCTGTGCGAGACGGCCGATGGCACGGAACAACGCGCGCATCGCCGGCGTATCGCCGATCAGCTGTGGCGGGCCTTCTTCTTTCTTGGCCGGTGCAGGCACGACAACCGGTGCAGGCAGTTCCTCGGTTTCTGGCAGCGCGCGCCGGGCCAGCTCCACTGCATCATCCAGATCGAATGGCTTGGACAGGAACTCGTGTGCACCGCCACGGAACGCACCAGCGGTACTCGCGACATCGGTATAGGCCGACATCACGATCACCGGCAGCTGCGGATGCGCTGTCTTGAGCTTGTCCAGCAACACCAGTCCGTCGTCACCAGGCATGCGTACATCGGTGAACAGCAGGTCGGGCACCGGCTGCTGTTCCATCGCCGTCAGTGCCGCGGCAGCGCTGTCGAAACCCTGCACCGTGTAGCCTGCGTCGCGCAGCGCAGTGGTCAATACGAAACGCACCGAGCGGTCATCATCGACGACCCAGATGGTCGCGGCCTGCGTGGACTCATGCATCGCTCACCTCCGGCGCTTCTTCAACGGCGGGCAATGGCAGCAGCACGGTGAATACGGTGTGGCCGGGGCGTGAGCGGTAGCTCAAGGTGCCGCGGTGTTCGCGGGCGACTTGTTGGGCCAAGGCAAGGCCCAGCCCGGTGCCTTCGGCGCGGCCACTGACCAACGGCAGGAACAGATGCTCGGCCAGTTCTTCCGGCACGCCACGGCCGTCGTCGGCCACTTCCAGACGCAAGGCCAGCGCATAGGGCTGCTCGGCAATGCGCAGGCCATGCTCGACACGGGTGCGTAGGGTGACGCTAGTGGCGCCGGCCTGGATGGCGTTGCGGACCAGATTCAACAGCGCCTGGGTCAGACGGTCGCCATCGCCGGGGAACTCGGGAATGCTGGGATCGTAATCACGCAGCAGCCGTACCGACCAACCGGCTTCGTTCTCTACCAGACGCAGCACCCGCTCCAGCGCGGCGTGGATGTTCAACGGCGCGTGCGGGCGTTGCGGGGCCGGCGACAGCAGCTGTTCCAGCAAGGTATTGAGCCGCTCGATCTCGGCGCCGATCAATTCGATCAACTCGCGTTCGTCGGCATCGCGGCCAGTCGCCCGCCGTGCCAGCAGTTGGGCAGCGCCTTTCAGGCCGGCCAGCGGATTGCGCAGTTCGTGGGCCAGGCCCTTCAAGGCGGCGCTGAACGCACCGGGCAGCACCTGCGCCGGGTCGGTGCCCTGGAACTCGTCCACCGGATGCGCTTCCAGCAGCCAGCCGCCCTGCTCCACCGCGCTCAGCCAGCCATCGGCGAAGCGCGGGGTCTCACCCGGCAGCGCCAAGGTCAGGCGCGGCAGGCGGGTCAGATCGGTGGCCGGATTGGCCAGGCGCTGCGCCAGAACCTCGCCCTGCGCTTCCAACGACACCAGCGGCTGGCCGAGCAGGCGCCGCACACTCACCCCCAGCCAGCGGCAGAAGGCAGGATTTGCCCCTTGGATACGGCCGTCCACGCCACTCCAGACCAGCGGCGTGGCCAGCAATTCCGGCGAAGGTGAGAAATCGGCGTCGGTCATTGCACCAATATAGTGCAAAGCGAGCGCATCACTGTTTCTGCTGCAGCAGGGAATGCAGGATGCGGGCGTCTTCGGCATCCAGCTCCGCCGGCAGGCTGTCGCTGCCGCGGAAGCGGCGGTGGAAGGCGCGCGCAGCGGCGGCGCGGTCGTCCAGCGCGTAACCGAAGGCCTGCATCGCCATCCAGCTGTCGAAGCCGGCCGGTGCCGGGCCGTGCTTGGGGTCCGGCCACAGGCCGAAGCCGGCTGCGGCCAATTGCTGCCACGGGAAGTAACGGCTGGGGTCGGCCTTGCGGGTCGGCGCCAGGTCGGCGTGACCGATGATCTGGCTGCGCGGGATGTTGTAGCGCGTGCAGAGGTCATCGAGCAGGCGCAGCAAGCTGGCGATCTGCGGCTGGGTGAAAGGGCTGTCGCCGTTGTTGTCGATCTCGATGCCGATCGAGGTCGAATTGAGGTCGGTGAAACCGCCCCAGCGGCCACCACCGGCATGCCAGGCGCGTTCGCCATCGGCCACAAGCTGATAGAGCTCACCATCGCTGCCAACCAGATAGTGCGAGCTGACCTTGCCGCCGCTGTTGGCGCTGCGCAGCGTGTCCAGACTCTCCTGCACCGAATCCTGCTCGGTGTGGTGCAGCACGATCAGCACCGGCTGGCGATCGTTGTAGTTCGGCGACGGCACCCAGTGTGCGAGCGGATTGCGCTCCAGCGTTGAGGTACAGGCAGTCAGCGTAGCCAACAGGGCGAGCGGCAGCAGCAGTTTGGTCTTCATGTAGGCCATTGCACGTTGCTGGGCGCGGCATTGCAAGTGCGGTCCGGCATGCGCTGGAGACGTTGCCGACAGATGTGACGGAATTGCTTGCTTGCATTGGAGGGCCTGCTCAGGGAGTTGGGGAGTCCGGTGTGATGCCGGTGCGGAACATGCACTGCATGTTCAAAACTCTTTCCGCTGGGGATGGCTGCCCGTTTTGTCTAGGCTATGCAGGCTCGTTTTTCGACGATCTGCTGGAGAGGCAATGCGTGATTCACTGAAACAGAAAATCGTTGCGGTCTGCGATGCCAAGATTGCGGCGAAGGGGCCGACGGTTGGCTTGTCGTTCTATGCGTTTTTTGCGAATCGGAATGATGATCCGGAGCTGCTGATGGAAGCGGCTACTTGGTGGATTCTGATCCATCGGCTGGATCATTTTGAGAAGGCTGGGAAGGTGAAGGCCTTGGTGTTGGCTGAGGGCTAACGATGTTGCAGGGATTTGGGTAGCGTCAATCGCTGCCTGTAGTGCCGAGCCATGCTCGGCAGAGGCCTTACCGGTAATGCCTCAACAGCTGCCCTCACCCAAACCCCTCTCCCGCAAGCGGGAGAGGGGCTTTGGTTCTTTGTGGGATCGAGGCTTAAGCCGTCAGGCCTCGTACGCCGATTCACCGTGGGTGGTGACGTCCAGACCAGTGCGCTCGGCTTCTTCGCTTACGCGCAGGCCGACCAAGGCACGGACCACCAGCAGGATGGCGGCGGTGACGACCGCAGACCACAACACGGTGAAGCCAACACTGACAACCTGCACCCACACCTGGTGCCCGATATTCAGATCGACCTTGGTACCGCCCAGCGACTGCGCACTGAACACGCCGGTGAGGATGGCGCCGACGATGCCGCCAACACCATGCACACCGAATACGTCAGCGGTGTCGTCCGCCTTCAACAGGCGCTTCAGACCAGTCACGCCCCAGACGCAGACGATGCCGGTGACGAAGCCTATGACGATGGCGCCCATCGGACCGACGGTGCCGCAGGCCGGCGTCACACCAACCAGACCCGCCACCGCACCCGAGGCCGCACCAAGCGCAGACGGATGGCCCTTGGTGATGGCTTCCACCAGCGTCCAACCCAGTACCGCAGCAGCAGTCGCCAATACGGTGTTGATGAAGGCCAGCGAGGCCACGGTGTCGGCGGCGGCAGCGGAGCCGGCGTTGAAGCCGAACCAGCCCACCCACAGCAGCATCGCGCCAATCCAGGTCAGCGGCAGGTTGTGCGGCTTCAATGCGGTCTGGCCGTAGCCCAGACGCTTGCCGACAAACCATGCCGCCACCAAACCGGCGACACCGGCGTTGATATGCACCACGGTGCCGCCAGCGAAATCGATCGCACCCAGCTTGCCGAGGAAGCCACCGCCCCAGACGATATGCGCCATCGGGATGTAGCTCAGGGTGAACCACAATGCCGAGAACAACAGCACCGCGCGGAACTTGATGCGCTCGGCGAACGCACCAACGATAAGCGCGGTGGTGATGCCGGCGAAGGTCGACTGGAAGGCGACGAACAGGAAGTCCGGCAGACCGGCGATCGGCGTATTGCCAACCGAGTCCGGAGTGAAGCCTTTCAGGAACGCAAACTGGGTGAACGAACCAAAGAACTCGTTGCCCGCACTGAACACCGCGCTGTAGCCATAGGCCACCCACAGGATCAGGATCAGCGAGAACACCACCAGTACCTGGCTGAGCACCGACAGCACGTTCTTTGCACGCACCAGGCCGCCATAGAACAGTGCAAGGCCGGGAACGACCATCATCAAGACCAGCAAGGTGGCGGTGAGCATCCACGCCACGTCGCCCTTGTCGAAGCTGGGTGCGGCAGCGGCTTCTGCAGCAGCGGGTTCCGCTGCGGCCTCCACCGGCTGTGCAGCCACTTCAGTCGCGGCAGTGGGCTGTGCAGGTGTTTCCTGTGCCCACGCACTGCTCGAAAACATGCCCAGCACGACGGCGGTGAGCATGAATGACAGGCACAGGCCTCCGAGCCGGGCTTTCAACCCGGTGAAAAATTCCGTTCGCATTGTCGACTCCGGTTGTGGGGGTGGAACCTGCCAGCGACCTGTTGTCACCTGGCGGTCGCTGCCGCCGGAGGACGGGTCGGTAGCGGGTTCTTAAAGCGCGTCGGCGCCTGTTTCGCCGGTGCGGATACGCACCACTTGTTCAAGCGCGGTAACGAAGATCTTGCCGTCACCAATCTTGCCGGTGCCAGCTGCGCCCTGCAGGGCTTCGATCACGGCATCGACGTTGTCGTCGGTGACGGCGGTTTCAATGCGGATCTTGGGGAGGAAATCGACGACGTATTCGGCGCCACGGTACAGCTCGGTGTGGCCTTTCTGCCGCCCAAAGCCCTTGACCTCGGTGACGGTGATGCCGGAAACGCCTGCGGCGCCCAAGGCTTCACGCACTTCGTCGAGCTTGAATGGACGGATGATCGCGGAGATTAATTTCATGCGCATGTCCCGATGTGGAGGAGACCGGCCTGCGGCTGCGGGCCGGCATCGTGTCTTCCACCGGCCATTGTCTGGCCGCTGGCTGTTGCGCCGAACGCATCATGGGCCTGGTTGTTGCCACCGGCATTGCTACCGGCCGCTACAACCACGCGGGAGGGAGGATTGGCCCATGCCGCGCGCTCGGATTCTCTTGCCCCTGCAGGTGCATTGCTGGCTGTTACAACACCTTTGTGCTCCCCAGCAACAAAGGCGGCGGCGATGACGCAGATGGGAGGGGGAGGGTCTACGCCACCGCCGCCAAATAACAGCTAGTAACTACACCTGGTGTTGCCGGCGGCCAGCGCTATGCAATGGCCGCCGTTACATCAGCTTGTTGACTCAGCTTGCGTAGTACAGCTGGTATTCGAGCGGATGGGTCGCTGCGCGGAACGCGGTGACTTCCTTCATCTTCAACGCGATGTAAGCGTCGATGAAGTCGTCGCTCATCACGCCGCCGGCCTTGAGGAACTCGCGATCCTTGTCCAGCGCTTCCAGTGCCTGGTCCAGCGAGGAACAGACCTGCGGGATCAGCTTCTCTTCTTCCGGCGGCAGGTCGTACAGATCCTTGTCGCTCGGTGCGCCCGGGTCGATCTGGTTCTTGATGCCGTCCAGGCCGGCCATCATCAGCGCGGTGAAGGTCAGGTAGCCGGACTGGATCGGATCCGGGAAACGCATTTCGATGCGGCGTGCCTTCGGGTTGGACACCCACGGAATGCGGCACGAAGCCGAACGGTTACGGGCCGAATAGGCCAGCATCACCGGTGCTTCGAAGCCCGGGACCAGGCGCTTGTAGCTGTTGGTGCCGGAGTTGGCGAAAGCATTGATCGCACGGGCGTGCTTGAAGATGCCGCCGATGTACCACAGCGCCATCTGGCTCAGGCCGCCGTAGCCGTCACCGGAGAACAGGTTGTTGCCACCCTTGGCCAGCGACTGGTGCACGTGCATGCCGCTGCCGTTGTCGCCGACCAGCGGCTTGGGCATGAAGGTGACGGTCTTGCCATTGCGGTGCGCGACGTTCTTGATGACGTGCTTCATGCGCTGCAGTTCGTCAGCCTTGGTCACCAGGGTATTGAACTTGGCGCCGATCTCGCACTGCCCGGCATTGGCCACTTCGTGGTGGTGCACCTCGACTTCGATGCCGACCTTTTCCAGCACCTTGCACATCTCGGCGCGGATATCGTGCAGCGAGTCGGTCGGCGGCACCGGGAAGTAACCACCCTTCACGGTCGGACGGTAGCCGGTGTTGGTGCCGTCGTAGCTCTTGCCGGTGTTCCAGGCGCCTTCTTCAGAATTGATCTTGTAGAAGGTGTTGCCCATGTCGTTGGCGAACTGCACCGAATCGAAGATGAAGAATTCCGGTTCCGGGCCGAAGAACGCCAGGTCGGCGATGCCGGAGGACTTCAGGTACGACTCGGCGCGCTTGGCGATGCCGCGCGGGCAGCGGCCGTAGCCCTGCATGGTGGCCGGGTCGAGCACGTCGCAGATCAGCACCAAGGTCGGGTCGGCGTAGAACGGGTCGACGTAGGCGCTGTCAGCGTCCGGCAGCAGCACCATGTCCGACTCGGCGATGCCCTTCCAACCGGCGATCGAGCTGCCATCGAACATCTTGCCTTCTTCAAACAGGGTCGGCTCGATGATCGAAACCGGGAAGGTCACGTGCTGCTCGATGCCACGCATGTCGACGAAACGCAGGTCGATGAACTCGATCTGGTTGTCCTTGATCAGCTTCTCAACGTTTTCCAGCGACATCGGGTGCAACCTCGGATGGATGATGTGCATGTATCAAAGCAAATGACGTGCCAACTTTCAAAGATCCGTAACGCTTTGTTTTTATTGAGTGTATGCAATTAGTGTCAGCGGTTATAAGCACCAATCTGGTGCTGTTTTCATGCAATGCACCATTCAGGTGCATAACACTTAATGCTCTATGCTGTGCCCGCCTTTCCCATACCAGCCCTCATGTCCGACCTGCTCTCCGCCCTGTTACTGGGCATTCTCGAAGGCCTCACCGAATTCCTCCCGATTTCCAGCACCGGCCATCTGCTGATCGCACAGCATTGGCTGGGCGCGCGCTCGGACTTCTTCAACATCGTCATCCAGGCCGGTGCCATCCTGGCCGTGGTATTGGCGTTCCGGCAGCGGCTGTGGTCGCTGGCCACCGGCTTGAACCAACGCGACAACCGCGACTACGTGATGAAGCTGGGCGTGGCCTTCCTGGTCACCGCCGTGGTCGGTCTACCGGTGCGCCTGGCCGGCTGGGAACTGCCTGAAACCGTCACCCCGGTAGCCTGGGCGCTGGTCATAGGCGGCGTCTGGATGCTGATTGCCGAACGCTTTGCCGGGCGCCTGCCCGACAGCGACACCGTGACCTGGAAGGTTGCCGTCGCGGTTGGCCTGGCGCAGGTGGTGGCCGGCGTGTTCCCCGGCACCTCGCGTTCGGCCGCGGCCATCTTCATGGCCCTGCTGCTGGGCCTGACCCGCCGCTCCGCGGCCGCCGAATTCGTTTTCCTGGTCGGCGTTCCCACCATGTTCGCGGCCAGCGGCTATGCCTTGCTTGAGATGTTCAAGAAAGGCCAGCTGGGCAACGAAAACTGGACCGACGTAGGCGTAGCCTTCGTGGCAGCGGCGATCACCGGCTTCATCGTGGTGAAGTGGCTGCTGAGCTACATCAAACGCCGTCCCTTCACCGGCTTCGCGCTATACCGCATTGCATTGGGCTTCGGCCTGCTGTTGTTTTTGCCTGCTGGTAACTGAACGTGCAGTAGCAAGTGCAACCCCGTCATCCGGCCTTGGCCGTTTGACGTCCTGACTTTTCCAAAGCACCACAAGGAGTTCACCATGAAGCGTCTTCTTCTGTTGGCACTGCCCATCGCCCTCATGACCGCCTGCAGCAACCCGCCGGCCACCACCAAGAGCGAAACCGCAGCCACCCCCGACACCAGCACCGCCGCTCCTGCCGCGAACCTCGACACCACCCAGCTGGCCGCAAACCACTGGCTGCTGGACAACGCCGTGGACGCCAGCGGCAAGCGCATCGACGGCCTGTTCGTGCAGGCCGACAAGCCGCTGACCCTGGACTTCAAGGACAACCGCCTGTCGGTCAGCAACGCCTGCAACAACATCGGCGGCGGTTACACGCTGGAAGCCGGTGCGCTTACCGTCGGTAACCTGATGTCTACCAACAAGGCCTGCCAGGGCCCGTTGATGGCGGTTGATGGCCTGATCAGCGAGCGCCTGCAGGGCAAGCTGACCGTGCGTGCACTGGACGCTTCGGCATTGACCCTGGTCACTGCTTCTGGCGACGTGCTCAGCTTCCGCGCCGAGCCGACCGCCGAAACCCGCTACGGCGGCCCGGGCGAGATCGTGTTCATGGAAGTGGAGCCGCAGACCAAGCCCTGCCCGCACCCGCTGATGAAGGACGCCACCTGCCTGCAGGTGCGTGAAGTGAAGTACAACGAGCAGGGCCTGGAACAGGGCAAGCGCGGTGAGTTCACCAACTTCTACGGCAACATCGAGGGGTACACCCACGAGCCGGGCGTGCGTAACGTGCTGCGTCTGAAGCGTTACCAGATCAAGAACCCGCCGGCCGATGCGCCGTCGCAGGCCTACGTGCTGGACATGGTGGTGATGTCGGAAATGGCCAAGTAAGCCATCAGCATTGAACAAACAGAAAGGGCGCCGCAAGGCGCCCTTTCTGTTTTGCAGGTTTGTAGGAGCGGCGTAAGCCGCGAAGCCGATAGCCTTTCAGATCACGTGCTTCGCGGCTTACACCGCTCCTACAAAACATGCGTCACGTTCAACCCAGCTTCGAGTTCAACGTATACGTGCCATGCACCGACGCCTCGGCCAGCACATGGCCCTGCATGGCGCGATGCACGTCGGCAGCGGTGAATGCACCTTCCACTGGCAGACGCTCCACATCCAGCGCGAACAGGCGGAAGAAATAGCGGTGCAGGCGTTCGTCATTGAACGGCGGATACGGGCCGTCGTAGCCGTAGTAGGTGCCGCTCATCTGTGCGTTGCCGGCAAACCAGCCGGTGTAATCGTTGATGCCCTGGCGTGCACCCAGCGGACCGACCGGCTGCGTCTTGCCATGTGCGGTGAAGCCATCGCTGCAGCTGCCGGCGGCGATCTCGCGCAGCTCAGCAGCAACATCCACCATCACCCAATGCACGAAGTCGGCACGCGGCTGATCCAGCGGAATGCTGACGTCATCACGACCAACCAGCTCAGCCACTGTCGGCACGTCCGGGTCCACGCAGATCAGCGCGAACGAGCGTGTGCCTGCCGGCACATCGCTCCACCCCAGCTGCGGGTTGCGGTTACCAGCAAAGCCATTGGCATCGCCTGCGGCAAACTCAGCCGCAATCGGCTGCCCGTTCTGAAAACTCTGACTGTCCAGTTTCATCATTGCTCCTTGATCAGGCTTCGGGGTAACCCAGACGCTCGGCGACCGGGGTCAGCACCGCAAACTCCGATGCAAGCACCTGTGCGTAATTACGCCAGTGGCCGGCCGGGATGGTGCCCTGGCCAAGACTGCGCACCGGCGGGAAACGCAGGCCAAAGGCCTGCTCCAACAATGCCCCCATCGCCGCCGGGTCATTCACCGCATCGTCGGTATGAATGATCATGTGGGTATACAGATTCTGCTCATGCAGCAGTGCTATCTGCGCCAGCGCGCGTGCCAGCCATTGCGCCGCCTCGCTGGACGAGGTCACCGCCAACGGCGCCGGCGCACCCAGTGCCAGCCATTCCACCAGCATGTCGCGCGGGTCACGCAGGGCAATGACCAAGCGGCCTTCCGGCAGCTGCGGGCGCAACGCCCACAGCAGGGCGTTGTCCCACCACAACAGCCAGTCGATCACGTTGCCGTCTTCGATACCGCGCGCCGGCAGCGCTGCGCGCCACTGCTGCACCAGCTGTTCCGGCGTCAGTGCGTCGGTGGCCAGGCGCTGCAAGGTCAAGAAATTCTGGAACGCGTCATCGGGCGGGGCCGGCCCGAAACGGTCGTCGCGCAACACGCGGCTGCCGGCGGCCATCACCATTGCTACACGTTCCACGCCCGAACCCGGCGCGCCCCACAGGAACATCGGCCGCACCGGATTGTCGCCAGCCACCTCGCCCATCACAGGCCACTCGGCCGGTGCACGTGCCTGCTGCGGCAGCGGTAGACGGTTAGGTGCCATTTCTTCGTGCACACGCAACCAGGTAGCCAGGGCAGCGGCGCGATCGCCTGCTCGGTCCTGGATTGCACCCAGCCAGCTGCGCACACCGATGCGCGCCTGCTCCGGCGCGTTGTCCATCAGCGCTTGCACATGCGCGATCGCCGCGCTCGGCTCGCGCTGCAACAGCGCTTCGACAATGCGCTGTTCGCCGCTGACCCGGCCCGGCTCCAGCGCGATGATGCGATGGGCCACGGCTTCGGCCTCTTCGGCCTGCTCGTTCATGTCATGCAGGCTCATCCGCGCTTCCAACGCCGGCAGGTGCTCAGGCATCGCGCTCAGCCAGCGCTCGACGACATCGACGGCTTCTTCGCTGCCCACCTGAGCCACGGCCAAGCGCGCCATCCACAGATCATGCAGCTGCGGGTTCGCCTGCACGGCAGCTTCCAGCTCGCTGCGCGCTTCTTCCTCGCGGCCCAGGCGCTGCCAGGCCATCAACAACATCTGCAGCGTCGGGCGGTCGCCCGGTACCTGCTGCAACAGCGGGCGCAGGTGTTCCAGCGCCTGCAGCGGCTGGCCCGAGGCCAGCTCCAGCTCACCAGCCAGACGGCGCATGCCCGGGTTGTCACCCTGCGGCGTGGCCAGTACTTCGCGCATCATTTCCGCTGCGTGGTCCAGGTGGCCCTGGCGCAAGGCCAGCTGCACCACCAAGCCGCGCAATGCGTGGTTGCTGGGGTTCAATTCGATGACGCGGCGGAACGCCTGCTCGGCGAAAGCGACCATGTCCTTGCCCAGGTAAGCAAAGCCCAGTGCATACAGCACGCGGACATCGCCCGGCAGCTTGGCGCTGGCGACCGACAGAATCGCTAGCGCGCGGTCGGCATCGCCACGGCGCAGCGCGACCATGCCTTCAATCGCAGCCAGCTCCGGGCTGTCCGGATCGACACGCGCAGCCATGCGACCCAAGCGGTCGGCTTCGTCGATATCGTCACGGCCCAGCGCCAGATGCGCCTGCATCAGGTAGGCGGAAAATTCGTTGGGGTTCAGCGTGGTGCTGCGGTCCAGCGCCTGCCCGGCGGCGTCGATCTGACGCTGCGCCAGCAGCAGGCCGGCGTGCTGCAGATGCAGAGCGGCGTCATCCGGGGCCAGCGCCAGGGCCTGGTCCAGGCTGGCCTGGGCCGGCTCCAGCTGGCCGTGCTGCTGCAGGGCCAATGCCAACCAGCGGTGGGCCTGGGCCTGCTGCGGTTCTGCGCCAACCCATGCCTGGGCCAGGGTCACGGCCTCGTCGGTGGCATTACGGCGCAGGGCTTCAATGATCTTGTCTTGCATGGCGGTCCAGCGTTAGCGCAAAACCGCATTGTAGCGGGCCCGGCCGCGCCCGCTGGGTTCAGCTGATGGCGGCGAGCAGGCGCTGCGCCACCCAGCGCTCGGAGAAACCATCGCCACGCAGGTTTTCAATGAAACCGCAGTGACCGCCCCAGCGCGCGATCTCCAGGTGGGCATCGGCCGGCAGCCGCCAATGATCGAACGTGGTGAAGGGAATCACCGGGTCATCGGCGGCCATCAGGATGTCGGCCGGCACCTGTAGCCCAGCCAGCTTGTCACCGGCAATGGAGTAACCGTCGAAGTACTCCTGCAACGAGCCGAAATCGGTATGCCGGTCCACCAGCCAGCCAGTCAGCGCGCGGATGTCCAGCTTCAGCACGCTGTCATCGCAGTCGGCCAGCTCCGGGAACAAGGCGCGCTTGCGGCGCAGCGAACCGGTCCATTTGCGGCGGAAATACCAGTCGTACATCGCCGGACCACGCTCGATGCTGTCCATGGTGACGCCTGGGTCCAGCACCGGACACACCGAGGCCACATGCCGCAGCGGCACACCGGCGGCAGGCGCGTGCAGGGCCAGTCGCAGCACGAAATTGCCGCCCAGCGAGTAACCGGCGGCCACCATCGGCAAGCCGGCAAAGCGCTGCGCCACATCGGCAGCGGCATGCACCACTTCGTCGATGCGGCAGGAATGGAAGATGCCTGGATTGAGATGATGGGTATTGCCGTGGTCACGGAAATTCAGCCGCACCACATCAAAGCCCTGCTCCAGCAGGCGCGCGGTGGTCATGCGCATATAGCTGGATTCGGCACTGCCTTCCCAGCCGTGCAACAGCAGCGCAAGCGCCTTTGGTGGCGCGCCTTGCGGGCGGCTGTGCCAAGCCTGCAGGCGCACGCCATCGCCACCGTCGAGCATCAATTCCTGGGTGATTGCGCCGCTGGCGACCAGCAACTGGCGGCCACGGCGCAGCCGTAGCCGGCTCGATGCCAGCATCGATTGCAGATGCGGATTACGCAGCCAGCGCGGCGGCTGGTAGTTGCAGGCGCTCAGCATGACCGACCCGGTGGGCGTTGACTGCCCAACTCAGCGTTGGCCGTGATCTGCACCTTACGGCCCTTCCATCACCGCCACGATGCGCGCGCGCGAGGTCTCGGCGATACGCCGGCGGCCTTCCAGATCCTGGATGGCGATGGGCTCGAGGAAATGCACCTCACCGCGCCGCGCCGGCTCACCCAGCAGGCGTAGGAAGTTGCCGGCGAAGCTCTCGCCCGGCCCGAATGCCACCGTGGTCTGCGCGTCGCCGCGCACGCCGTAACGCAGTGCGATCGGCTGCACCGGCACCCCCGCCTCGACGGCTGCCTGGAAGATACGTGCGTGGAACGGGCCGACTTCACGGCCGCCGCGGGTACGCCCTTCCGGGAACACCGCCACCGGTCGCTGTTCCTGCAGCCGCTTGACCATCTCCTCCATCACCCCGCCCAGCGACTCGGTGTTGCCGCGCTGGTGGAAGATGGTGTGGCCACGGCTGGCAACCCAGCCAACCACCGGCCAGCTGGCAATCTCGCGCTTGGCAACAAAGCCAACCATCTTCTGGCTGTGGATGACGCAGATATCGACCCAGCCCACATGGTTGGCGACGAACAGCACCGCACCGGGCAGGGGCTGGCCGACCCGCTGCAGGCGGAAGCCGAAGATCCACATCAAGCCGCCCGACCACCAGCGCACCACCCGCTCTTCCAGCGGGTTGCTGGCGGGGCCGATACGCCCCAACGGCTGCGTCATCAGCAGCAGGATCAGCGGCAGGAACAGGACAATGTGAACCAGTAGCAGCGGGGCGCGGTACAAGTAACGGAACACGCGGGCCACACCGCCCTGGCGGGCGGGACGGGGGGGAGTCATCCCCTCACGATACCGGATGCGGTCCGGCTTCCGCCAGCACGAGGACCATGCCGATTGGCATTCCCCAAGACGCTGCCAAAGGGTGCGCCGTGCCACACTATCGGCAGGAAGTACCGGTCGGCCCTGATTTTGAGGGTACGCCGGCAACATTCCCGGCATGAAGTGTGTACAACAACACTATCGTTCAGGGGGACGGCATGATGGACCGGCAGCTGCTGTCATCGACAGAAGACATGCTGCATTTGTTCTCGGCGGCACTGGAACAGATCGGCAATGGCGTGATCCTGTTCGACGACGCCAACACCATTCTGTACGTCAACCATGCCATGGAAGCCATTTCCGGCTGGTCCCGCGCTGAGCTGCAGGGCAAGAACCTGGGCACGCTGGCACCAGCCAGCATGCGCGAGCGCTACAACACCCGCCTGTACCCGGGCGACAGCAACCGCGTGCAGGAGCTGGTCGCCGATCCGCACGACATCCAGATGATCCGCAAGGACCAGAGCACCTGCTGGATCAGCGTCACCCTGTCACAGATTGCCGACGGCGAGCGCAACATCCGCATGGTGCTGGTCAGCGACGTCACCGCGCGTCGCCTGGCACAAGCGCGTGAGCGCTTGCTGTCATTGGGCTTCGATGAAACCCAGAGCGCGGTGCTGATCACCGATGCCGAAGGCCGTATCGTGCATCTGAACAAGGGCTTCCGGCGCCTGTTCGGCTTCCTCGACGCCGAGGCGATGGGCCAGTACGTGCCGACGCTGCTGGCACCGGACAGCTATTCGCCCGAACAGTTGAGCGCGTACACCGCGCGCCTGCTGGCCGGGCAGCCGATCCGCGCCGACGAGCGGCTCTACCGCAAGAACGGGCAGCCGCTGTGGTGCTCGGTCAGCACCAACCCCATCTTCGATGACTACGGCACGCTGGTGAACCTGGTCATCGTGCTGATGGATATCACCCGCACCAAGGTGCACGAAGTCCTGCAGCACAAGATGCTCGATGCGATGGTGCGCGAAGTGCCCACCGCCGAGGTGATGCAGATGATGTGCCTGGAGGTGGAGAAGATCGCCCCACAGGTGCTGTGCTCGGTATTGCGGGTTGAAGACGGGCGGCTGCGCCATCTGGCGGCGCCCAGCCTGCCCGAGGCCTACATCCGGCTGGTGGACGGCGTACCGGTGGGGCCCAAGACCGGCGCCTGCGGCACCGCCGCTCACTGCGGCCAGACCGTCGTCAGTCGCGACATCGCCACCGACCCCAACTGGGAAGGCATCAGCCATCTGGCCCTGCAACATGGCCTGGCCGCCTGCTGGTCCACCCCGATCAAGGCCAATGATGGCCGCGTGCTTGGCACCTTCGCCTTCTACTACCGGCAACCCTACGATCCGGACAGCTTCCACCATCGTCTGGTCGAGGTGATCGTGCACCTGTGCGCGCTGGCACTGGAGCGCGAGGAGGCGCGCAACCGGATCCGCCGGTTGGCGTTCTACGACGACCTCACCGGCCTGCCCAACCGCAGCCTGCTGCACGCACAGGCCGACCAGGCCATCACCGCCGCCAACCATCACGGGCAGACAATGGCGGTGATGTTCATCGATCTGGATCGCTTCAAGCAGATCAATGACTCCTTCGGCCATCCCGGCGGCGACGAGCTGCTGCGCACCGTAGCGCGACGCCTGCAGGAAGAAACCGGACCGATGGACATCGTCGGCCGGCTCTCCGGCGATGAATTCGTGGTGATCCTCAACCGCTGCGACATACCCACGGCCAGTGAGCGCAGCGAACGCATCCTGCGCACGCTGGGCCTGCCGTTGGCGCTGGGCGACCTGGAGATCCGGCCCTCGGCCAGCATCGGCATCAGCATCTTTCCCCATGACGGCAACAACATGGATTCGCTGCTGCACCATGCCGACGTCGCCATGTACCAGGCCAAGCACAACGGTCGCAACCGCGTACGCTTCTACAGCAGCGAGATGGACGAGTGCGCGCAGGAACGCATGGCGCTGGAAGCGGCCCTGCGTGAAGCGCTTGAACAAGGCCAACTGCAGCTGCACTACCAACCGCAGATCGAAATCAACAGCGGGTGCCTGCACAGCGTCGAAGCGCTGGCGCGCTGGCAGCATCCACGTCTGGGCAGCGTGCCGCCGATACGTTTCATCCCCTTGGCCGAAGAGGCCGGACTGATCGGCGACCTCGGCCAATGGGCCTTGCGTGAGGCCTGCCGGCAGCTGGGGCGCTGGCGTCAGGAAGGCCTGGAGGTGCCGTCGGTGTCGGTGAATCTGTCACCCACCAACTTCCACAGTGAGGCGCTGCCGGACTGCATCTGCCAGATCCTGCAGCAGGAGTCGTTGAACGCTGACGACCTGATCCTGGAGATCACCGAAGACGTCTTGCTTGATGGCGACCCGATCACCCTGCAGACGCTGCGGCAGGTGCATGCGCTTGGCGTACGGCTGTCGATGGATGATTTCGGCACCGGCTATTCCAGCCTCAGCTACCTGCGCCAGTTGCCGATCAGCGAACTCAAGCTGGACCGCAGCTTCGTGCGCGGCATTGAAGGCGACAAGGTTGCCAGCGCCTTGACCCAAGCCATCGCCCACATCGGCCAAAGCCTGCAATTGAAGGTCGTTGCCGAAGGTGTGGAGAGTCTGGAGCAACTACGCCTGCTCGGCGCGCAGGGCTACCAAATCGCGCAGGGGTTTCACTTCACCCCGGCATTGCCCGCACCAGCCTTGGCCGATTGGGTGCGCGAGCATCTGCCGGTGGCGGTGTTGGTTTAGGCAAGCACCGCAGTGCCGAACCATGCTCGGCAGAAGCCTTCCCAGCAGCGCATATGGCAGCGCTGCAAGCCGCGAAGCGGGCATGGCACTGTAGTGCCGAGCCATGCTCGGCAGAGGCCTTCCCAGCAGCGTATCCGGCGGCGCTGCGAGCCGCGAAGCAGGCATGGCACTGTAGTGCCGAGCCATGCTCGGCAGGAGCTTTCCCGGCAGCGCATCTGAGCACCACATCAAGCCGCGATACGAGCGTGACACGAAAGCAAGGAAACCTTTGCTTCCAGTTGCCGGTTGTCAGCTCCTAGCCCTTAGCCACAACCGCCAAGGTCAGCCGCGAAATACACACCGGCTTGCCGGCCTCGTCTTCGATGCGGATCTCCCACACCTGGGTAGTCCGACCCACATGCAGCGCGCGCGCGGTACCGGTAACCAACCCGCTGCGCGCCGCACGCAGATGGTTGGCATTGATCTCCAGACCGACACAAACCTGTTGGGTCGGGTCCACACACAGATTGCCGGCGCTGCTGCCCAAGGTCTCCGCCAGCACTACCGAGGCACCGCCATGCAGCAGACCGTAAGGCTGCTTGGTACGCGCATCCACAGGCATCGTTGCCTGCAGCCAATCATCGCCAGCGGCGGTGAAGACAATGCCCAGATGATCGATCAAGGTGTTGCGGCTCAACTCATTGACCAACTGCAGGTCAACCGGCGCACGGAATACTTGGCTCATTGCAGCTACCTGTCTGGAAAAACAAAAGCGATCAGAGGATGGGGACCAGCCCCGCGCCGAACGCGGTCAGCATGCGCACCAGCACCCACTTGGGGCCGACGTCGACTTCCGGGAAGTCACCAACCGCGGTGTAGCAGTTGTGGAAGTTCGGGTCCTGTCGCCGCAGCGGCTGCGGACAATCCGGGCCCGGCTTGAAGGCGTAGTCGGTGGCATAGCGCCAAGGCCAGAAATCCAGGATCGGCAGCGCCTCGGAGGCCTTGCCGATGCTGTAATTCAGGCCGGACAACACCGGCGGCTTTTCGCGTGGCGCCACCACCCAGGAGTTGTCGGGGTGCACGTCACGCAGGATGCTCTGCGCCAGCTGTTCGGCAAAGGCCGGGTCCTCGATGATCACCGCGCCTTCGGTGTTGTAGTTCTCGCTGCGCGGATCGAAGTTGTGGGTACCGATCACGCCAATGCGGCGGTCCACCACCAGCGACTTGGCATGCAAGCCCATGCGTGCACCACGACGGGTAACCGGCAAGGGCCGGTTGACCGCACGCGTACCCAGGAACGACGGCCGGGTTTCGGTACGCAGCACCTCACGCTCGACCTCGCTGCCATCGGCACTGAGCCGGCGCCCGGAACCGCTGCCGCGCACATTGCTGCCAGCCGCGCTGCCGCCAATCACCCGGTTGCGGGTGGGTGGGGCGGTTGGTTCACCGTCCAACGGCGCCGGCAACAGCTGCGTGTAGTCGATCGGCGCATCCAGCGGGAACGGCTTGTATTCGTAGATGTTGAAGCCCAGTTCGCGCAGATTGCGGCGTTTGTACTTGTACGACAGCGCATAGACGATGGGGTTGTCGGTGGCCGCCAGACTATTGGTCGATACGACTACCCGCGGCGGCGTTTCGCGCTTGCGCAGGTTCTTGAACAGCTCCTGCGCGGGCTTGGACAGCACCAGATAGGGCGTCTGCAGCAGCACCTCGGTCTGCGCCTGCGAGATCAGCGCATCCAACTTGGGCTCGGTCACATGCTGGCCGTTGAGCGGCTGTGCCTCGCGTTCACGGCGGTGCTTGCGTGGCAGGTCGGCGACGTAGCTGACCGCGCGCACCGGCAAAGCAGTGTCGACAAATGCCTGCTCGATGAAATCCGGGTCGGAGGCTTCCGCATCCACCCGCGCAATGCGGTCCGGGCGCCGGAAAGCCGCCTGCGGCAATACCGGCACACCTTCGTTCAACAAGGTTTTGCCGACATCGTTCAGGCGCTCGGCCGGCACGCTGCGGCGCGCTTCCCAGAAGGCCTGGAAGTTGGCCGCCATCTCGCGCGCCTCCGGCCCGGCCACCACCACGTCACGGTCTCGGAAGTTGTATTCGCTATCCCAGTCGTAATAGTCGTCCTGGTAGTTGCGGCCACCCACCATGCCGATCACATCGTCGATCACCAGCAGCTTGTTGTGCATGCGCTGGTTGAAGCGGCGGAAGCAGCACAGCACGCTGCCTGCATAGTCGAAGTAGTTGAGCTTGGCCTTGCCGAACGCCGGGTTGTAGACACGCAGCTCGAAGTTGGCATGCGCGCCGGACAAGGCACCCAGCATCTGCAGGTCGGAGATCGCCGAGAGCTGATCGATCAGCACCCGAACCTTGACCCCGCGCCGGGCCGCGGCCAGCAGCTCGTCGATCACCATCCGCGCACTGTCGTCGGTATCGAAAATATAGGTCTGCAGGTCTACGCTGCGGGTGGCGCTGCGGATAAGGTTAAGCCGCGCTATCAGCGACAGCTCACCCTCGTCGACGATGGTGGCGTAGTGCCGCGGTGCCTGCGCGGTGGATTCGGCGATGGCCTTGCCACCGAGCGCACGCAGGGGCGAATCCAGCGCGCAGCGATCAGGCTGGTCACAGTCCACCACGGTGGAACGCGCGGCCACGGCAATGCCTTCGGCACGCTCGCGCTGCTGATTGGACAGCGAGGCACAACCGCTGGCCAGCAGCAGCGCCAGCACCGGTAAAAGACGAATCACAGCTTTCACGTTTTGGGGGCGCCCACCAGGCGTGTACGCAGTACGAATATCACTCGATCACTCAAGGCCATCTGCCAGCTATCCATGCCATATCGGCCGCGCAGGATGGTACCGCGGCTGACGAGGTCGCAATCATAGCCGGGCCGCGCGCATTCAGGCTTTGCCAGGCGCATCACTTCGGGACGGCTGATGCCACGGATCGACAAGCGCCCCTGTACATCGCCGCCGGTTTCGGTCAAGCGCGGGTCGTAGGGGTCGGAGTCGAACTCCACCACCGGATAGCGCGCCGCATCAAAAAAGTCCTCGCCGCGGATCCAGCCGGTGTAGCGCGGCCGCTCCGGGATCTCCACATACTCGGTGAACATGCGCAGCCGCACCTGGTGGCGGCCATCGGGCAGCACCGTGATCCAGCCCTCGAAGCGCGGGAAAACCCCCTCCACCTTCTGCCCGAAGCGGGTACGTATTTCAAAACCAAAACGGGAGTGTGCCGTGTCGAAATGCAATGGCTCGGCCGCAAGGGCCGAGCCAGCGAGCATCAACAGAATCAGCAGCAGCCCATACCGCGCCACCGCCATGGAATCAGGGCCACCAGAATGCGGTCAACTTGGCGATGCCCGGTTCGATCGGTGAGTCCTTCGGCAAGGACAATACCGCGACCGATGCCGGCGGCATGCCGCGGTAATCACCGGTCTGGCCGCTGTTCAACAACGCCACCAGCTGCTCAAGCCCAGGGTTGTGGCCCACCACCAGCACGCGCTCCACCTCATTGTGCTCGTCCAGCAGTGCCGCCAGGGTACCCGGTGCGGCGTCATAGATGCGTTCTTCCAGGCGCTGCTCGACGTAACCGGTACGCTCCAGCACTGCCTCCAGGGTTTCGCGGGAGCGCCGCGCCGGCGAGCACAGCACCCGGTCCGGCACCAACTTGTTTTCCTGTAACCAACGGCCGGCAGCCTCAGCCTCAGCCAAGCCATGCGGTGAGAGGGGCCGGTCGAGATCGGCTTGGCCATTGGCCGCCGGTTCGGCATGGGCATGTCGCAGCAGGATCAATTCACGCATGGTCGGTTAGTACTCCTGATCAGACCTTGTTCAACCACTTGAGCAGCGGCTCCCAGTCTTGCTGGTGCTCGCGTACCTGTGCAGAGTGATAGTCGAACAGGCTGCGCCCAAGCCCGACCATCACCACATAACTCTGGCTGTCACGCAGCTGCGTGACAACCTCATACGGCCAATCGGCCAGCATCTGCCTGGCCTGTTGCGAGGTCTGCGTCCACGGCTTGGTGCGGTTGAGCACCAGCCCCACCGGCACCGCCCGTGAATGGATGCGCTTGATCTTGGACAGGCTGTTGAGGAAGCCGACGATGGCCTCGATATCCAGCGCCGAGGGCAACACCGGCACCACCACCGCATCGGCGATGTCGATGAAGCGCTCCAGGTCCTCGCCATAGGCACCGGCCGGGGCATCGATGATGACCTGCTCGGCGCCGTCGGGGATGAGCTTTTCCCAGTTCTTCTTGCGGTGCACATCCACCGGCAGCACGGCGCTGTCCAGAATTGACCGGCGTTGTGCCCAGCGGGTGCTGGAGCCCTGCGGGTCGGCATCGGCGATCACCGTTGCCTTGCCGGACAAGGCCGAGTGTGCGGCCAGATGGGTAGCGATGGTGGTCTTGCCGACACCGCCTTTGGAGCCGGCTACCAGAATCGTCTTCATGCACGCCTCGTTTCCGCGGGACTTGTCCGCAGCGTACACCGGCCCGCGTTACCAAAGGTAGTCATCCGGTGAGGACGCCGCCCCGGCAAGGCCTGCGGCTTTGCTATCGTGTCGCCCCCGGCATTGGAACCACCATGAGCGAGCTGCAGGACCTGACCGCACTGATCCGCGCCAACACGCCGCTGATCGTCATCGAAACGCAGGATGAGACCCGTATCGTGGGTCTGTTCCGCGAGGCCTTGATGCATGTGTGGCGGTCGCTGTACCGCTGGTCGATCACCGAGGGCCTGCGCCGCATCGACATGGACCGCGAGGACGAGGCAGTCGGCCCACCCGATGCCAGCGCCGCCCTGCGCATGATCCAGGAGGCCGACCAGCGCGGCATCTACCTGCTGCTCGATTTCCACCCCTACCTGGGCTACGCCAGCCACCAGCGCCTGCTGCGCGACATCATCCAGCGCCGCCACAGCCAGCCGCACGTGGTGGTACTGGTCGGCGCCAAGGTCGAGCTGCCGGCCGAGCTGGAAGCCTTGGCCACCCGCTTCAACCCACGCCTGCCCGACGCCAACGCGCTGCTGAAGATGCTGCGCGAGGAAGCGGCCAGCTATGCCCAGGAGAACGGCGGGCGTCGCGTCGAGGTGGACCAGGAGGCGGCGCAGCAGATCCTGCGCAATCTGCGCGGGCTGAGCATGACCGACGCCCGTCGCATCGCCCGTCAGCTGATTTTCGCCGATGGCGCCCTGCAGGCCGACGACCTGCCGCAGCTGGCCAAGCTCAAGTTCGAGCTGCTCAACCGCAGCGGCCACCTGCATTACGAATACGACTCGGCCCGCTTCAGCGACGTGGCCGGCGCGCGTCGGCTCAAACGCTGGATCGAGCAGCGCCGCGCGGTGTTTGTCTCCGGCAACGCCCCGCCCGGCTTGGACCCGCCCAAGGGCATGCTGCTGCTCGGCGTGCAGGGCTGCGGCAAATCCATGCTGGCCAAGGCCACCGCCGCCGGCTTCGGCGTACCGCTGCTGCGGCTGGATTTCGGCACCCTGTACAACAAGTACCACGGCGAGACCGAGAAGAACCTGCGCGACGCGTTGGCCTCGGCCGAGCAGCTGGCACCCTGCGTGCTGTGGATAGACGAGGTCGAGAAGGGGCTGGCCAGCGGCGGTGAGGACGGCGGCGTATCGCGCCGCGTACTCGGCTACCTGCTGACCTGGATGGCCGAGCGCAAAGCGCCGGTGTTCATCGTCGCCACCGCCAACCAGGTGCAGGAGCTGCCGGCCGAACTGCTGCGCAAGGGCCGCTTCGACGAGATCTTCTTCGTCGACCTGCCCTCGCCCGACACCCGCGTCGAACTGCTGCACCTGCACCTGCAGCGTCGCCAGCTACAGCCGGATCTGTTCGCCCTGCCCGCCCTTGCTGCTGCCAGCGATGGCTTCTCCGGTGCCGAGATCGAGCAGGCGGTGGTCGCCGGCCTGTACGCCGCCCATGCCGAACAGAAGCCGCTGGATACCGAACTGTTGATGGCCGAGATCCGCAATACCCGCCCGCTGTCGGTACTGATGGCCGAGCAGGTGCAATCACTGCGCGACTGGGCGCGCGAGCGCACCGTGCCAGCGGACTGAGGCCGCCCGAAGGTTCCGCAGCAACCCAAGGGTGAGCTACACAAACGGCGCAGTCACGCTGTTTGTAGGAGCGGCGTAAGCCGCGAAGCACGCACCGCATCAGATGCGATGCCACCACTGCGAAGGACTTCAGCATGGTCGGCTTCGCGGCTTACGCCGCTCCCACAAGCAGAACCGTGCCCAGCCAAGCGTAGCGCAAGCGCGAACAAGCGATCTCGCCCGCCAAAAACGTAGCAACAGCTCTCGCTGGCAGCGCGTGTTGTGCTCTCAAAGCCACGAAACATGCAGGACTGTGGGCAATCGGCCTCCCGGATGCGCTGCGCTTACCCGGGTTGCGGCACAACTGCCAGCCTCAGATCTCAGGCGGGGCCGGCTTCCAGTCTGCCGGTGGTTGCAGGGGAACTGCATGCGCCAACGCCACCCGCTCGAGCGCCGGCAGCTCTCCCTGCGTCTTCACCCAGCTCATGTAATCGGCCAAACGCACTTTGTGGTTCGCCTCGCTGCCGTCACCCAACAGCTTGCCCACTTCCAGGCTCAACCATGTCAGCTGGCGAGCGCGTGCCTGCCAATGCTTTTTTGCCGCATCCGCAGGCTCGATCTCGGCCATGCGACTGGCTCCAATCAATGCCAGCATCATGGAAGAACTATTGGCCATGACCCCGAATAGATGGCGGCACTGCGCCGCCCGCTCCTGACCGGCATCCTTGCAGGCCTGCAGCGCCGCACTCACCGCAAACGGCGCATGCACCGCTGCTGCTGCAGAAAGATGCAGCAGACGATCATCCCGCACACTCGATAGAGGCCGATCACTTGCAGCCAGCGCTGCATTGGTGGCTATCACCGCCGTCCATGACTGCTCACTGCTGGCTTCATCCAGCAATCCGATCAACCCCATCAACGGGTCCCGGTATTGCGTGGCCTTGCCTGCACGCTGCCAGGCACGCTCCGCGCCGATCCGATCCTTGCGGCGCTCAGCCAGCTGCATCAGCAGCAACTGGCTGCCCACATCGTCGACATCGGCAGTCTCCAATGTGGTGCGTGCCTCCTCCACATCCACATCGCACGGATTGGCATGAATGCAGTAGTTGATGGCAGCCTGGGCAATCAGCGGATCCGTCGCACCCGTTCGCACCGCACGCGCAAACCAGCCTTCAACCTCTGCCGAGTAGGCAAACTTGCCGCTGGCCAGCTCCAAGCGCAATGGCGCCAGCACCCAAGCCGCATACAAGCTGCGCGGCTGACCACTGGCGGCAAGTGAACGCCCTAACTGCAAGCGTGCTTGATCCCAGGCGTCGTAGCTACCCGGCGATGGCCTTGTCGCGACATCCGTACCTGTACCACCCGACTGCGCCGCCGTGGTCCCCGTCACTGCCAGCAAGACCAAACCTACGCCTAATAACCAAGTCCTGCGCATCCTGCTCTCCTGTTTTTCCGTTGCGGCTGCATCCTATCCCAGCCGATCAAGCACCCAGACCCAAGCCGGCAAGGTGACCAATGACAACACAATGCCATAACCCACCATTGCCGCTGCCAATCGCGGCGCCAGCCGATGCGAAATGGCCAGCGCGGCGGCAGTGATCATGGTCGGCATTGCCGTCTCCAAGACATTGACACGCAGCATTTCGCCTTGCAGGCCAAACGCCCACGACAGTGGCAGTGCTGCTGCCGGTAGCACCAGCAGCTTGAGCACCAAGCCAACACCCAAGGGTGCCAGTTCAGCGCGCGACAGCCGCAGCTGGATCGTAAGACCCACCGCCAGCATCACCAGTGGCAGCATCGCGTCGGAGACATTCTTCAGTGCCCCGGCAATCCACGCAGGCGGCGTTGCCGGCATCACCAACAGGGCGAAGATCAGTGCCCACAGCGGTGGGAATCTGGCGATGCGCAGCAGGATCTGGGCGGTGCTGGGCGGGCTGTCGCCGCTGTAGCGCGCCAGCACATACAGACCGAAGGTGGACAGCATCACGAAGGTGCCGAACTGGTCGTAGACCACCGCATACGGCAGAGCATGGTCACCCAACAGCGCGCGCACCATCGGGTAGCCGATGAAGCTGGAATTGCACAGCGCCACGCATAGCAGCAACACCGCATGCACCTGCCGCTGGAAACCGAACAGGCGCGTGGCCAGGCTTACCAAGGCCAGGGTCAGCAGCATCAACAGCCACGGCGTGAGCATGATGCCGATCAACGAGGCATCCAGCTGCAGGCGGGGCACGTAGGTAAGCACCGCCGCCGGCAGGCAGATGTACAACACCACCTTGTTGAGTACGTCGGCGGCGTTGTCCGGGAACACCCGCAAACGGGCGAACAGCATGCCCAGCGCGAGCATGGTCAGGATCAGTGCGAATGCGTCGAATGCCATGATGCAAGCATGTGCAGGACTGCCCCGCAGGGGGAATCAGCGCCGGCTCAAAACCTCCCGTCGCAGTAGCATCGCGCCAGCCGCATGCTGCATCGCAGCAATGACCTTACGGCCAAGCCGGCGGATTGGCTGCCCACGCCTGCTGTACCTGGGCCAGCTGCAAACGTTCGGCATCGCTCCATGACGGCAACAGCTGCGGATAGGCCGTGGTTTCCGTCCATTGCCCCGGCTCGGTGCGCACGGCTGCCGCATACCAGGCCACCGCTTCGTCCTTGCGATCCAACTTCCACAGCACCAGCGCCAGTGTTGGCGGCAGCCATGACGGATTGCCGCGGGTCGCTTCGGCCGCCTTGGTCCAGTGGTCGAGTGCGTCCTGTGCATCGCCCCGGCGATACAGATCCCAGCCATGATTCCAACGCAGACCACGGGCTTGCACGGAGCTGTCTGCGACCGAGGCCAAAGCCTCCTGGTACAGCTTGGACCCCAGCTCATCGCGGCCATCACGGTAGGCGATGCTGGCCAACTGGGCAGTGGCTTCCACACCCTTGCGGCCACGCTCGCGCAGCTTCATCAGCTGATCCACCACGTCTGCCTGTTCAGGCGGCACGGCGTGGATCGGCTTGGCCGCCACATCGTCATCGAAATAGAACTCGTTGATCTTCGGCAGGCTCTCCGCCTGCACGTTTGCAACAAACAGGCCCGCCAGCAGCAACGCGCCAGCGACCATGCGCTTTGTAACCCCCATGACTGCAATCCCCATCAAACAGTTATCCCCCACCCGGCCCCGATCCTAACCGCTCCGGGCGCTACGCGCGACGGGTTACAGGGTGATGAAAGCCCCCACTGCTACAATCCGCGGCTGCCACCGGCGCCGCCGGCTGGCATCCGCCAGCCGTTTCCGCAATGGGCCAGCCATGACCAGCACTGCCGAACTTACTTCGCCTGCCTCCGCCAACGACCCGCTGATCGGCGTGCGTGATTCCGATTACACGTTGGAGCACAAGTACACCCGCACCGATGGCCGCATCTACCTGAGCGGCGTGCAGGCCTTGGTACGCCTGCCCTTGATGCAGCAGCAGCGCGATATCGCGGCCGGGCTGAATACCGGTGGCTTCGTCAGCGGCTACCGCGGCTCGCCGCTGGGCGGCTTCGACCTGGAGCTGTGGCGCGCGCGCAAGCACCTGGAAGCGGCCAAGGTGAAGTTCGTGCCGGGCCTCAATGAAGACCTGGGCGCAACCATGGTCTGGGGCACCCAGCAGACCAACCTGTTCCCCGGTGCCAACGTCGATGGCGTGTATGGCATGTGGTACGGCAAGGGCCCGGGCGTGGACCGCTGCGGTGACGTGTTCAAGCACGCCAATGCTGCAGGTGCCTCGAAGCATGGTGGCGTACTGGCGCTGGCCGCCGACGACCATGCCTGCCGCAGCTCCACCCTGCCCCACGGCAGCGAAGAAGAATTCGTCAGCGCGATGATGCCGGTACTGAACCCGGCCGGCGTGCAGGACATCCTCGACATGGGCTTGGTCGGCTGGGCAATGAGCCGTTACACCGGGCGCTGGATCGGCTTCAAGACGATTGCCGAAACAGTGGAGTCCTCTGCCTCGGTGGACGTCAACCCGTTCGCCCGCCAGATCATCCTGCCGGAAGACTTCGAGATGCCGGCCGCCGGCCTCAACATCCGCTGGCCGGACCCGCCGATGGAGCAGGAAATGCGCCTGCACCGTTATGCGGTGAAGGCGGCACAGGCGTTTGCCCGCGCCAACGGCATCGACAAAGTGGTGATGGATTCGCCGCAGGCGCGGCTGGGCATCGTCACCACCGGCAAGAGCTACCTCGACGTGCTGCAGGCGCTGGAATACCTGGGCCTGGACGAGAAGGCCTGCGCCGACATCGGCATCCGCGTGTACAAGGTCGGCATGACATGGCCGCTGGAACCGCAGGGCATCGGTGAATTTTCCCGCGGCCTGCAAGACATCGTCGTGGTGGAGGAGAAGAAGGCCTTCATCGAGCGGCAGATGAAGGAATACTTCTACAACTGGCCGGCCAACTGGGGCGCGCGCCCGTCCATCGTCGGCAAGTACGACGAGCAGGGCGAGTGGATCCTGCCGTCCACTGGCGAGCTGACCCCGGCGACGATTGCCGGCGTGATCGGGCGCCGCATCCAACGTTTCTTCAATACCGAATCGATTGAAGAGCGTCTGCGCTGGATGGACGTCAAGGAAGCCGAGATGGCGCTGCCGCGCGCGCAGTTCCCGCGCGTGCCGCATTACTGCTCCGGCTGCCCGCACAACACTTCCACCAAGGTGCCGGAAGGCTCACGTGCGCTGGCCGGCATCGGCTGCCACTACATGGTGACGTGGATGGATCGCGACACCGACACCTTCACCCACATGGGCGGCGAAGGTGTCACCTGGGCCGGGCAAGCCGCGTTCACCGACACCGAGCACGTGTTCCAGAACCTCGGCGACGGCACCTATTTCCACAGCGGCTCGCTGGCGATCCGCCAGGCCATCGCCGCTGGCGTCAACATCACCTACAAGATCCTCTACAACGATGCGGTGGCGATGACCGGCGGCCAGCCGGTGGACGGCACCCTGACCGTGCCGCAGATCGCCCACCAGATGCGCTCGGAAGGCGTGCACACCATCGTGCTGCTGTCCGATGACATCGCCAAGTGGAAGGCGCGTCGCCACGAATTCCCTAGCGATGTGGAGTACCACGACCGTGCCGAGCTCGACGCCGTGCAGCAGCAGCTGCGCACGGTGAAGGGCACCAGCATCCTGATCTACGAACAGACCTGCGCCACCGAGAAGCGCCGTCGCCGCAAGCGCGGCAAGATCGTCGACCCGGCCAAGCGCACCATGATCAACTCGCTGGTCTGCGAAGGCTGCGGTGACTGCGGCGAGAAGAGCTTCTGCGTGTCGGTGCTGCCGAAGGAAACCGAATTCGGGCGCAAGCGCGACATCGACCAGTCCAACTGCAACAAGGATTTCACCTGCACCACGGGCTTCTGCCCGAGTTTCGTCACCGTGCACGGCGGCCAGCTGCGCAAGGGCAGCAAGAGTGGTTCGGCCAGCTTGCTCGACAATCTGCCGGCGCCGACCTTCCGCACCGATTTCTCGCAGCCCTGGAACATCCTGATCACCGGCGTCGGCGGCACCGGCGTGGTGACCATTGGCGCACTGCTCGGCATGGCCGGCCACCTCGAAGGCAAGGGTGCCAGCGTGCTCGACCAGACCGGTCTGGCGCAGAAGGGCGGTGCAGTCACCACCCACATCCGCATCGCCAACAGTCCGGCCGACATCCACGCGGTGCGCATCGCTGCCGGTGAAGCCGACCTGGTGCTGGGCTGCGACATGGTGGTGGTCAACGACTACTGGGCGCTGTCCAAGGTGCGCGGCGAGCGCTCGCAGGTGGTGCTGAACACCTACGAAGCCATGCCCGGCACCTTCACCACGCATCCGGACATGCAGTTCCCGGCCGCCGACATCATTGCCGGGGTGAAACTGGCACTGGGCGGTCGCGACCCGATCCTGCTCGATGCCACCCAGCTGGCCACCGCCCTGCTCGGCGACGCGATTGCCTCCAACCTGTTCATCCTCGGCTTCGCCTGGCAGCAGGGCTTGGTGCCGCTGTCGCTGGAATCGCTGATGCGCGCGGTGGAGCTCAATGGCGCCGCTGTCACCATGAACCAGACCGCGTTCGCCTGGGGCCGCCTGGCCGCGATCGATCCGCAGGCCGTGCAGCAGGCCGCCGGCCTGGTCCGCAACGCGCCCACCGATGCCGAGCGCAAGCCGGCCGCGCTGCGTGAACTGCCGCCGGGCGAATGGGAAGGCAACGAAGCAGGCGCACCGTCTGCACCGCGCAACCCCGGCAACGAGCCGGATGTCCGTGGCCTGCCCGCCGCCAGCCAGACCAGTGGCGAGACCGCGTTCGCATCGCTGGACGATGCGCACCTGTCGCGCTCGCTGGACGAGTTGATCGCCCGCCGCAGCAGCTTCCTCACCGATTACCAGGATGCCGCTTACGCCAATCGCTATCGCACGCTGATCGATGCCGTGCGCAAGGCCGAGCAACAAGCGATCCCGGGCAGCACCGCATTGAGCGAAGCCGCCGCGCGCTACTTCTTCAAGCTGATGGCCTACAAGGACGAATACGAAGTCGCCCGCCTGTACACCAGCGGCGACTTCGCCAAGCGTGTGGCAGAGAAGTTCGAAGGCGATTACCAGGTGCGTTTCCACCTTGCCCCGCCGCTGTTCGCCAAGCGCGACGAACAGGGCCAGCTGCAGAAGAAGGAATACGGCCCGTGGATGTTCAAGGCCTTCGGCCTGCTGGCCAAGTTCAAGGGCCTGCGCGGCGGCCGCTTCGACGTATTTGGTTACACCGAGGAACGTCGTGGCGAGCGTCAGCTGATCAGTGACTACGAGAAGACCCTGCAGGAACTGATCGGCTCACTCGACGCACGTCGCCTGACGTTGGCGGTGGACATCGCCAGCATCCCCGAACACATCCGCGGCTACGGC
The DNA here is from genome assembly GCF_056759995.1 of Stenotrophomonas sp. STEN030. Taxonomy (NCBI): domain Bacteria; kingdom Pseudomonadati; phylum Pseudomonadota; class Gammaproteobacteria; order Lysobacterales; family Lysobacteraceae; genus Stenotrophomonas; species Stenotrophomonas sp. STEN030. The sequence goes on from NZ_JBRREB010000001.1 coordinate 100,850, forward strand.
CACGTCAAGGAAGCGCACCTGCACGAAGCCAAGGCGCGCGAGGCCACGCTGCTGGCAACCTGGCGCAACCCGAAGGCGCTGCATATCGTGCAGGCGGTCTGAGAAGGCAACGGATAGGTTGCTTATGCGCAATGCAACCTATGGGTTGCATTGCGTAAATGAAAGCTATACGTTGCATTTGCGATAGGCAAGGTATAGCTTGCCTACATCGCCTTCCGGATGCCCCCTATGAGCGGCAACAGCCATCCCATCCGTGTCGCCCATCAGTTGGGCCCGTTGATGCGGGCATTCCGCAAACAGGCCGGGCTCAGCCAGGCCCAGCTCGCCGAACGCCTTGGCATCACCCGCCAGGCGATCACTGCGCTGGAACGGGAACCCGAAGCGGCCACCTTTGAACGCTTGATGCGGGTGTGGGCCGAACTCGGGCTGGAATTCTCCCTGCAACCGCGTCCACAGGACGCCTCATCCACCACCATGGAGTGGTGAGCCATGAGCGAACTGCGCGTATGGATGAACGGCGCAGAGGTGGCCTCCTGGCAGGAGCACACGCGCACGGGACCACGGCTGACCTATCTGCCCTCGTGGCTGGCATCCGAACAGCCTCGTCCACTGTCATTGTCATTGCCGCTGCTTCCCACTGGTGAAAGCCACCGTGGCCAGGTAGTCACGGATTACTTTGACAACCTGCTGCCTGACAACGAAAACATCCGCAAGCGCATCCGCGATCGCTTCGGGCTGCAATCGGCAGACACGTTCGATCTACTGCAGGAAATTGGTCGCGATTGCGTGGGCGCAGTGCAGTTGCTTGCTCCTGACAGAGCACCAGAGGATATCCACGGTGTTCGCGCCCTGCCGCTGAGCGATGCCCAGGTGGGCGAACGCCTGCAGATGGTCACCAGCACCGTGCTGCCGGGGCAACATGTAGATGACGAGTTCCGCATCTCCATTGCCGGTGCGCAGGAGAAGACCGCTTTCCTTTGGCACGACGGGCAATGGTGCGTGCCCACCGGCAGCACACCCAGCACGCATATCTTCAAGCTGCCGCTGGGTCTGGTCGGCAATATGCGCGCGGACATGCATGCATCGGTCGAGAACGAATGGCTGTGCATGCAACTGCTGGCTGCATTCGGCATTCCCGTCGCGAATACATCGATGGGGCAGTTTGGCGAGCAGCGTGCATTGATCGTTGAACGCTTCGACCGACGCCTGGCCCGCGATGGCCGATGGTGGCTGCGCCTGCCGCAGGAAGACATGTGCCAGGCATTTGGGCTGCCATCCACGCGCAAGTACGAGAGCGACGGCGGCCCCGGCATCGTGCAGATCATGGAACTGCTGCGCCAGTCCATGCAACCGCAGGACCGCGCCACCTTCTTCAAAACCCAGATCCTGTTCTGGTTGCTGGCCGCAACCGATGGCCACGCAAAGAATTTCAGCATCCATATTGAAGCTGCAGGCCGCTTCCGGCTGACGCCCGCCTATGACGTGCTTTCGGTGTATCCGATCCTGGGCGGCGGACCAAACCAGTTGGCTCCGCAGCGCGCAGCATTGGCGATGTCGGTAGCGGGCAAGAATCGGCACCGCCAACTGCTGCGCATACGCCGCCGCCATTGGAACCAGACCGCACGTGCATGTGGCGTCGCCGAAGGCGCAGAGCCATGGATCGCGGAACTGCTTGAACGTATCGAGCCCGCGATCAATGCCGTGCAGGCACTTTTGCCTGCTGGCTTTCCGGAGCATGTGGCGACGGCGATTTTTGACGGCCTGCGGCAGGCGGGGACGCGGCTCGCGGAGATGCCGGAGAACGATTGAAACGAGATTCGCGCATTCGTGTGTTCAATCAGTAGGCTACTGGAATCAAAGAAAATTGATCAACGTATTGGCAGCCTGACCAACACCGAGGCATTCAACCCTGCCACCCTGTATCCGAACTACGGCTTCTTCTGGATGACCAGAATGCTCAGGTCAATCGCACCGTCAGGAACCGTGGCTCTCCATGACTGCTTAGCGCCCTGAATCGGCTCAAGTCTTGTCCGCATGATCACCCCAGCAAGGCGTGATGCTACTTCAGGAAACGCTTCATCCACCGCCTGCAGCAGCCATCCTTGCGGATTGCTCTTCCGAAGCTCAACCAGCTTCTTTTTATCACCCCTGGTGATGGTGTACAGAAACAAAGGCAATGTGATCTCCTGCGGTGGTAGGGGAAGCAAGAGTCAACTGATAAACAACGCTGAAGGGTGACGATAGACGTGGATCGACACCCGTCAGCTGGAGTGAATATATCACTACGAAGCCCGCCCCTAAAACCCAACTCTGACCCATGTTTTCACCGCCTAATGAGCACTCACGGTTCGTGTTGGCCATCAAGTGATGATGGAAGAAGTGAACTTGGAACCGTTCGCCGTCCAAGACTAGGTCGAGCGCGGGACTCTCCGAGATTCTGTGTAAACGGACCCCAAGCAACTGAAGTACCGGTCCAACCAAAGAAAGTGAGCAGAACGATGATTTCCGTGAGGCGGACGCAACCGTTCTGAGGAACGCGGGCGGCATCTCGCGAGGGCAAGGTGATATTGCATCTTTTTGCCACACCGGCCGAGAATTGGTAATCGAGGGCGCGCCCCGCCTCCCAATTACCCATAAGGACTGGCCGTATGACCTTTCAGTTCAACGTCCCGACTCACAGCAACCCCGTAGCCATTTCCATTGAACCAGGGACGTCAGTGACGTTTGTTGGCGCCAATGGCAGCGGGAAAACACGCCTTGCGCTGCTTATGGAGCAGGTAGCGGGGGAAAGCGTCCACCGCATATCAGCGCATCGTGCCCTCGGGCTGGACCCAACCGTACCAAAAATAAACGAGAGCCTCGCAATCAAAGGGCTTCGGTTTGGCTATGCAGAAGAGGCGGGAAACATAGGTTATCGGAGCCACCAGCGCTGGGCAAACGGCAAAGCTGCAGTAGCCCTGCTCAATGACTTCAATTTCCTGGTACAGGCCCTTTTCGCCGAGCAATCCCGAACCGCGCTTAAAACGCACGAAAATGCACGCGCCGGAATCAATCAAAATGTTTGTGCAACGAAGTTCGAGAGCCTCAAGGCCATCTGGGAACGCCTCCTTCCCCATCGTGAACTCATCATCACCGGCGACAACATAGAGGTGAGAGTTCCAGGAACGGAGACGCTTTACAGCGCGTCCGAAATGAGTGATGGAGAGCGATCGGTCTTCTATCTTGCCGGTCAGATGCTGATGGCAGCAGAAAACTCGCTCCTTGTGATCGACGAACCCGAGTTGCATTTACATCGATCGATAATTAACAGGCTCTGGGACGAACTTGAGAATGCTCGCCCTGATTGTGCGTTGGTCTTCATCACCCATGATCTTGAATTTGCCGCCTCCCGGGTTGGGCAAAAGTACGTTATCCGCAACTACAACACACTCGGCCCCGAGTGGGCGCTCGAACCAATCCCCGAAGAAACAGGGTTCACCGAAGAACTCACCACACTGCTACTGGGGAGCCGCCGCCCGATCCTCTTCGTCGAAGGCGGGCTTTCAAGTCTCGACAAAGCGGTCTATCGGAGCGCATATACCCAATGGACGGTCATTCCCCGCGGATCATGCAGCGATGTCATCCATTCAGTGATATCGATGCGAGGGAACGCTTCATTAACCCGCGTTCATTGCGCTGGAATCGTCGATGCAGATGGCTATGACGCGGCCGAGATTGAATACTTTCGTGGCCACAACATATTCGTCTTACCCGTCTCAGAGGTCGAAAACCTCTTTCTTCTGCCTGAGATCACCCGCGAGATTGCTCTCGCAGAACACGTCCCAGATCGAGAATTACAAGCAAGCATAGCTGGCCTCAATGAGAAGGTGCTTCATTTTGCCAACCAGGCGGATCACATAAATTCCGTTGTCGTTAGGCACACGTTGCGACGAATTGATCGCGCTCTGAAGAAGATAGATTTTGGCAACACTCAGACCATTGAAGGCATCCAAGCCGCTTATGCAAAAGAGACCAATGGGTTTGACATCCCCGCCATTGCGACCCAACGCCGACATGCAATTGATAACGCCATCCAGAACAAGGATGTTCCTACGCTTCTCTCCGTGTTCGACAACAAAGGAATGTTGGCTGAGGCTGCACGACATCTAAGGCGGACACCGAAGGATGCATTCGAGGCTTGGATCACCCGCGCATTGCTCAACGATAACGAACCAGAGCTCGTCGCTGCCCTGCGCCGGGTGCTTCCCCAAATCCCAGAACCAAGTTAACCACATCGCCCCGCTAGCAACCGAACGCAAAACCGGTCGGAGAGGCTCGATCCTTGAACGACCGCTTTGGGTCGATCGCGGCCTACGGTCAGCAACTAACAGGCCTGCGTGCACCATTCATGTGGCCGTAGATACAGAAAGGGATCTGCCATGCCTCCATCCCGGCAGATCCCGGGCGCCAGAAGCACTTTTCCGTGAAAGCTCTTATCACCGGTAGTTCAGGCCGGATTGGCCGCGCGATCTACAACGCGGTTGCCGCCAACCATGAGGTCATTGGTCTCGACCGTTCCCCTTTCTCCTGCTCGTCGCTTATTGGTGACTTCACCGATAGCCGATTGCTGCACTCGGCATTGCAGGGTGTGGATGTGGTCTTCCACACCGCTTCGTACCATGCGCCGCATGTCGGCCTGGTATCTGATCGCGAGTTCGAGCGGGTCAATGTGGCCGGTGTGCAGCAGTTGCTGGAAGCTGCGCAGCAGGCAGGTGTGAAGCAGGTGGTCTACACCAGTACCACCGCACTGTATGGCGAAGCTGTCGCCGAACAGGGTTGCACATGGATCGACGAATCCGTGGTGCCGCAGCCCAAGACTGTGTATCACCGCACCAAGCTGGAAGCCGAGCAGGTCCTGGCCGATTGGTCCGGTGCGGGGCTGACACGTAGCATCATCCGCATTTCGCGCTGTTTCCCGCAGCCTGCGGATCAGATGTCAGTGCTGCGCCTGCACCGCGGTATTGATGTCCGCGATGTTGCTGATGCGCATGTAGCGGCGTTGGCGTTGCCAGCTGGTTCGTTCAGTAGATTTGTTGTCAGTGGTTCGACGCCATTTCAGCGCGAAGACCTTGAGCAGTTGGGGCGTGATGCAGTTGAAGTGCTGCGTCTGCGTTGCCCGGAGTTGGTTGCCGAGCATGGGCGGCGTGGTTGGCCGCTGCCTGCTGTCATTGATCGGGTTTACGACAATGCCGCTATGCGGCGGACCTTGGGTTGGGAGCCTGCGTTTGGTTTCGATGAAGTTTTGGCGCAGGCGGATCGGCGTAGTTTGGAGGTGTTGCCTTATACGCGCGGTTTTGTTGATAGGACTGTGGATTGATTCGGTTGCATTAGTAGGTCTGCAGGGGGTGCTTGCTTCGCGGCTTACGCCGCTCCTACAAAAGAAGGAGCCTCCCGCTGCTGATGCAGATGCGCAGGCAGGACACCGTCTTCAGCGCCCTGCGTGTTTGCCTTCGCTGTCTTTCCCGGCGGCGCGACTCTTTGCGAATTCCGGGAAGGTCGCTTCCAGGCTGTCCTTGTCCGGCAGGATGTAGAACAGGCCACCGCGCTCGAATGTCGGGCTGACGATCTGTTCGTAGAAGTCCGGCGCGATGTTGATGCAGCCGTGGGTGACACGGTTGTCGTCCGGTGTTGGTGATGCGAGGCGCTCTGCACGTCGCTCGGCTGGCACGCCGGTAGCGGTGGGATGGATGGAGACTGCAGAATCGTAGTCCACCCACAGCACGCGCCCAGCGTCGAGCGAGGGGCCGAAGCCGCCGATGTAACGACCTGCAGGTGTGGTGCGGTCGCGGCCCGGAATCTCGCGCAGCGCGAGACCGGCGACGCCGGGAGCTACGTGATCGCCGGTTGCCGATCCAAACAGTCCCGGTGTGGCGCCGCGCAGTCGGCCATCACCGCTGAACACGAGGATCTGTGCAGCGGCCTTGTCCATGATCGCGAATGGATAGCCCTGATTGTCCTTGCTTGCGACAACCCAGCCGGCGAGTTCAATCACCGTGTCCGACACCTTTTGGTCCGGCGGGAGCTGATCGACGGCACTTGCCGTTTGTTGCACGGTGGCGTCCTGGGCGCTGGCCACGTCGACGCTTGCGAACGCCAGTACGCCAAAGGCGGCGAGGATTACAGGGTATGTGTGCGTACGGATGGGACGGTTCCTTGCAATGAAGACTGACTGAGGGAGAGGAAACCAGTGGCCGGTAAAGGCCACCGGATCCTGAATTCAGATATTCATCATGAATCGAACGGAGCGATCAGCCGCGTGGTGTGCGACGTGGTGCCCTTTCGAGTTGCTGGACGCGACCTTCAATTTGATCCAGTCGCTGATTGGCCTGCTGTGCGGACTGATTGGCGGACTCGGCGCTCTGTGCTGCACCCTGCACCCTCGTGTCGAGTTGGTCGAGGCGTGAGTTGATCCCTGCGAACTCTTCTTTATAGGTTGCACAGGACGCCAGGCTCATGACGACGACTGCCACGCCGAGCGTACGCGCCATCACCATTTTCTGCTTGGTCATGAACATTCCACTTCCTCCTACGTTTGGGGGATCTCGAATATAGCTACGTTTTTGCAGAGCAGCGTCATGCGCTTTCAGCTGACGTTTGCACAGATAAATGAACTGTGAAGGTGTTTGAATGAGCAGCGTTGTGGCTTGAATTCAGCAAGCTCAAGGAATGCCGTTGAATTTGATGGACCAATGCATGATGTGCTCAGTCATCTATGCAAATACGAGGTGAAAATTTGCGGGTGAACAGGAGTTCGCTTCCGCTCTGATGGCCATGCAAAGAGGTCTTCGACTTGCCAATTCATCGGTATGAATTGGCATCGTGGTCGGCTGCTAGGCGTGCACGAAGTGGGTGTGATCTCTGCATGCAACATGCGACTGCTGCGTCGCGCGGTGTGGTGGCTTCATGCCACGAGCTGTCTATCGGAACGTTCGGCGCGATGATCAAGTTCTGCGCGTTTGTTGATCAGTTCGTTCGCTGCCAGCTGGCATCATTGAATGCGCGGACCGTGCAGGCGTTTTGGTTTGGTGGCTTCGCGGCTTACGCCGCTCCCACAACCGCCGCAGCGTCTACAACGCTGTGTTGGCTACTTCAGCTGCGACGGTGATGTGCCGTACTGGCGTTTGAACGCGGCGCTGAAGCTGCTGGTGTGCGCGTAGCCGGCGATGGTGGCGGCCACATCCACGGGAACGCGCTGGCGCAGCAGTGCCTGGCGGGCGCGTTCCAGCCGCAGCTCGCGCTGGTAGTTGGCGATACTTTGGCCGTGGCAATACTGGAAGCCACGCTGCAGGTCCACTGCATTGGTGCCGAGCTGGCGTGCCATTTGCGCGATGCTCAGTGTGTCGGCCTCTCCACTTTGCAACCACTGGTGCAGGCGTGTGACGCAGCGCTGCAGGTGCGAACCCAAAGGCCGTTCACCACCCTCGCTGGCCAGTGTCTGCAGCACGTCCGCAGCCAGTTCCAGGGCAAAGCTTTCCTTTTGCAGCCGGCGCAGCAATGGCAGCGAACCGGCCTTGTTCTCCAGCAGTTGCGCCGCCCGCTGCAACAACGGCGCCGGTGGCCGCCACGCATGGTTGTCGGCGTGGCCATGACAAACGCGCACCAATCGGGCGCTACCACTGGAATCGGCCTGCAGCTGCCGCTGCAACCAGTCATCGCTGAGGTGCAGGCTGACCTTGCCTTCCTGTCGTCCAGCCTGCCAATGACGCTGGAAGCTGTCTTCTTCGCGCAGGTGAACCAGCATGGTCGGCATGCGCCGATGGTTACCTTCCAGCCGCAAGCGATGCTTGCCGATGGCAACGTCGGCCTCGCCATCCACCAGGAAACCGGCGGTAATGCCCGGCGCCAGACGGTTGTGGCTGCAGCCGCCCACCATGTCGCGGCTGCGGCTCAAGTAGAGCGACACGCCATCGTCCAGCGCATGCACCTGCTGCCAGCCCGCCAGCACCGGCGTGGCGTCGGCCATGCCGGCGTTGAAATCAACCTGCCCGCCCAGCGCGTGCGCTGCGGTCATCAGTTCGGCGCAGGTGAAAACCTGCATGCAGGGCATCCCGGAATGTGGTCCTGCCTAAATTTTCCTTCGCTGCGCCTAAACTTTCAATGGTATTGATAACTATTCTTATTTGAGAGGCGGCGTATGGATGCCTCTGCCCCGTATTCAGTGAAGGTCAGTGGCAATGGGTTTGACGATCAAGCAGGCGGCTGTGGTCCGCGCCGTCTTCCACGATGAGGTCAGCGCGGACGAGATCCGTGATTGGCTGCAGCGCGTGGAAGCACTGATCGTGGCTGCCACGCCGTTCTACTTCATTGCCAGCACCGTGCCTGGCGCGAGCTTCAGTGACGATTACCGCGCCATCCAGGCGCTCTGGTACAAGCAGCACAAGCCCGCCTTCCGCGTTTACTGCAAGGGCCTGGTGCGCATCGCCAGCAGCGCCGTCGAGCAGCAGCGACTGGATACGCCGGCCCTGCATGCGGCCTGGGGCGTGCCCTATTACGTCACCAGCGACGACGCCGATGGCATGCGCTGGGTCGGCCAGCAACTGGAGCGAGCCGATGCGCACTGAGCGTGCTGCCGCCTCCCGCTTCGGCCTGGGCGTGATCGTGGCGCTGTACATGGCGCATGCGCTGCCACTGTATTTCTACAACGTGGCAGTGCCGGCCATCCTGCGCAGCCAGGGCGTGGACCTGCGCTGGATCGGCATGTTGTCGCTGCTGTACCTGCCTTGGGCGTTCAAGTTCCTGTGGGCGCCGCTGGTGGACCGCTGGCATCTGCCCGCCCTGGGCCGACGCCGCAGTTGGCTGTGGCTGACCCAGCTGCTGTTGCTGGTCGGCATCCTGGTATTGGCCTTCACCGGGTTGGACCATGGCCTGACCGTGTTCGTGCTGGTCGGCATGTGGATCTCCACCATCGCCGCCACCCAGGACATCGCCATCGATGGCTATACGGTGGAAGCATTGGCACCGGCCGGGCACCGTCTGGGCAGCATGGCGCAAAGCGTGGGCGTGGCGCTGGGCAGCATGGTCGGCGGCGCGGGCGTGCTGTGGCTGTACGAAACGCGGGGCTGGAACGTGGCCCTGCTCAGTCTGGCGGCGATGAGTGCGCTCACTCTGTTGGCCGTGCAGCAGATCAACGAAGGCGTGCGTCCGGCAACCGCGCAACGGCCGAGCGTGCTGCGGGCGCTGCGTCGGCCCGAGCTGCGCTGGGCACTGCTGCTGATCGTGTTGTACCGGCTGGTGGAAGCGCCGGCGATGGCGATGATCAATCCGCTGCTGGTCGACCAGAAGTGGAGTCTGACCGAGATCGGCCTGCTGATCTCGGTAGGCGGTGCCGGTGTTGGCATGCTGGCCGCCATCGGCGCGGCCTGGCTGCTCAAGCAGCGCAGTGCCGAACAGCTGTTGCTGCATTCCGGCTGGTGGCGCACGGCGCTGTACCTGTTGTTGGCGGCGCTGCTCTACAGCGGTGCGTTGGCCAGCTCGCAGCTTGGCTTGGGCGTGCTTGTCGTTGCGCTGCTGGCCCTGCGCTACGTGGCGATGACCAGCTTGTATGCCTTGTTCATGCGGCTCAGCTCGCGCGAGCAGGCCGGCACCGATTTCACCTTGCTGGTGTGCTTCGAGCTGCTGGTCTTTTTCATCGGTGGTGCCTTGTCCGGCTTCCTCGCCAAGGGCCTGGGTTACCCCGCTTATTACGTGGCGCTGGCGATTGTCTCCGCGCTTGGGCTGCTGTTGTGCCGGCCGCTGCTGCGCCGCTTCGCGCCCTCCCCTTCTTCTCCCTGATACGTTCCGAGGACACCATGCGGCATACCGCAGCAACGCTTCCGCTCGCCCTGCTGAGCCTGGCCATCAGTGGCCAGCTGGCAGCACAGGCCAACACCACCAGCGGTACCCGCCAGCTGGATGCCGTCAGCGTTACCGCTGTGCGCGGCGCACGCAGCGTGGCCGAGATCGCCGGCACCGTGTACGCCATCGAGCGCGAGCAGATCGCCCAGCAGACCGCTGCCGGTCGCAGCACCGCCGACATCCTCGGCCAGCTGGTGCCGTCGCTCGCACCGGCCAGTGGCACCACCAGCAACTACGGCATGACCATGCGTGGGCGCAGTGTGCAGGTGATGATCGATGGCGTGCCGCTGACCGGCGCACGCGATGGCTCACGCCAGCTCAACAGCATCTCGCCGACGATGATCGAGCGCATCGAAGTGATCTCCGGTGCCACCGCACTGTACGGCGCCGGTGCCAGCGGCGGCATCATCAACATCATCACCCTGCAGCCGGGCGATGCGCCGGTGCAGCTGGCCAGCCAGCTCGGCCTGCGCACGCCCTCGGATGTTTCCAGCGACAACCTGGCCTGGAACGCCGCGCAGACCATGACCGTGCGCGGTGACAGCTTCAGCGGTGCCTTTGGTATCGCCTATGGCCGCCAGGGCGCATCGCTGGATGCGCATGGACGCCGTATCGGCCCGGAGATCGCGCAGACCGACCGCCAGGACACCGAGACCAAGGAACTCAACGCGCGCCTTGAATGGGCGCTTAGCCCGGCCCAGCAGCTCAGCGTGGGCGTGCGTTGGTATGACGACCAGCAGGACAGCGATTACGGCCCGGACTACGGCCCGCGCCTGGCGATGCTGTTCAACCCCGCCTATCAGCCCAGCCACAATGCGGTAGACGGCCTGCAGTTGAACGCTCAGCCGCGCACCCGCCACCAAGGCGTCAATGCGCAGTACCGCAACCGCGACCTGCTCGGTGGCCAGGAGCTGAGCGCGGAAGCCTATTACCGCAGCGAACAGGGCCGCTGGTTCCCGTCGGTATCGACGCTGGTGCATCCGGCGCTGCCCGGTGGCTATGCCTATGTGGCCATGCAGTCCAACACCGACATCGACGTCTGGGGCCTGCGCAGCGCCTTGCACAAGGGTTTCGATATCGGCGGGCGCAGCCTGCAGCTGTCCTACGGCGTGGACCATGAGCGCGAGGAGGACAGCCAGCGCGGGCAGATGTACGACATCAACCGTTTCATCGCCAGCAATGGCTTGAACTATGTGCCGACCACGCAATACGCGATGGGCCCGGATGTGCGCGTGGACACCACCGGTCTGTTCCTGCAGGCCGACCACGCGCTGAGCGAGCGCTTCAGCGTGCAGGCCGGCGTGCGCCACCAGATCCTGCGCAACAACGTGGACGATTCACTGCCCTACACCGAGGCGATCACTGCCGACGCAGTGGCTGGCTATCAGCCGCAGCTGCTGGCCGGTGGCCGCGTGCGCCATTCGCAGACGCTGTTCAATGCCGGCGTGGTCTACAAGTTCCGCGAAGCGCAGCAGTTGTTCGCCAACTTCTCGCAGGGTTTCAGCCTGCCCGATACGCAGCGCATGCTGCGTGATGTGCCGGCCAACTTCGTCATCGACAGCCGCAACATCGGCCCGATCAAGGTCGACAACTACGAACTGGGCTGGCGCTTGAACAACACGCAGCTACAGAGCGCAGTGACCGCGTTCTACAACCGCTCGGACAAGACCGTGCAGTTCAACCGCAACTACAGCGTGTCGGTAGCCGATACCGATGAGCGCGTGTACGGCGTGGAAGCCAACCTGCGCTATACGCCTACTGCGCAACTGGAGCTGGGTGCGAGCGTGGCCAGCACCCGCGGCCAGTACCGTGATGCCGCAGGCCAGTGGCGTGAGCTCAATGCGTTCCGCGTGTCGCCGTTGAAGGCTGGCGTGCATGGTCAGTGGCGCTTTGCCAACGATAGTTTGCTGCGCTTGCAGGGCCAGGCGGTGGGTGGCACTGATGATGCGTGGCGTGATGCGCAGGTGGCTACGGTGAGCCCGACCATCCGCGCGACGCCGGCGGCGAAGATCCGTGGCTATGCGGTGTTCGATCTGATCGGCGAGTTGCCGCTGGCGGGTGGGCGGTTCAGTGTTGGGGTCTACAACCTTGCGGACCGTGATTACAAAACGGTGTATGGACAGCAGGCGGAAGCGACCTACGGCAAGATTTCCAGCGTGCCGGCGCAGGGAAGGACGTTTGGGGTTGGGTATCGGGTGGAGTACTGAGGCCTCAACGTATTCGGAATGCTAGAGGCGCAAGAAGCCCCTCTCCCGCCTGCGGGGTGAGGGGGGCAGCTCGCGAACCATCGGTTCGCTGCCCATCGAACGCCCTTGCGCCAGCGCAAGGGCCGGGGCGCGGAGCGGGGGTTGGGGTGAGGGGAAGCTTCTAGCAAGCAGACCCAACGCTTTTAAAGCTCCCCTCATCCGCCCCTTCGGGGCACCTCGCACCGCGCCCCGGCCCCGCCTAGCACCCGGGGCGTACGAACAGTCACGAGCCTTTGGCTCGTGAGCGCCTGTTCTTAACCCCGCTCGCGGGAGAAGGGATAGCTAGCAGCGCGGGGGGCTGCCTTACCTCCGCGCCGCCAGAATCCGCGTCAACAGATCCGCCCTCCCCTCAATCCTCCGCAGATGCGGATACCGCAGCCCTTCGCGGTAATCGATACGCACGGTACGGAAGCTGTCCGCCTGGCGCACGATCAACTCGATCAGCGCCCCACTCTGCTTTCCATCAATCAGCGCCTGCTTGATCCGGCCACCGCTGTAGGCCAAACCGTTCACCGCAATAATCGTCACATCCTTGGCCAAGCCCGCCTTGAACGCTGGGCTGTCCCAACCAACCGCCTGCAGCGCACCATCACTGCCGATCTTCAAGCCCAAGGAGTACTGCAGATCGGTAGCGCCATCGGCCTCACCATCGGCAACCACAAGATTCGGCTGGTCATCGAAGTACAGCTCCCAGCCCGCAGCGCTCAAACCATCTGGCGCCTCGCCATCACGCGCATCCAATCGGCTGCCGATGAAGGCATCCCAGTTGCCAGGCTGCACCGCTTCCAGACCCTTCATCACATCGGCGCGGTCATACAGGCGAATCTCGCCTTGCTTGCCACCTTGATGGAAGCGCTTGGCGAAATCGTCCAGCGTGACCTTGCCCTTGGACAGGCTGCGCAGGCGTGCATCCACGCCCAGCCATAGCAGCGTGCTCTCGTTATAGAACTCGAACGCTCGCTGCCAGTCGGCCCACGCCTGCGGCTTGGAATTGAAGTCGAGGATGCCCTGATGCACGGTGTCGTGCAGGTCGCGCCATTGCCGGCCCGGCTGTGTTGCGTAGTTGGCCTGCAGCTGTGCCAGCATCGCCATCGCGTAGTCCGGCTTCCACAGCCCGGAGCGCGCTGCCAGTACCACTGCCCAGTACTGGGTCTGGCCTTCGTACATCCACAACTCGTCGTTGTGCATCGGCGCGTTGTAATGCGGCACCCAGGTTGGGCGCGGGCGCCAGGCCTTGCCTACCCATGCATGGGCGTATTCGTGCGGCAGCAGGTCGTTGTCGAGGAAGGGCCGCTCGCCACGCAGGTAGCCGTCGTGCATGCCGTTTTCGCTGCTCTGCGCATGCTCAAGGCCGATGCCGCTGAACACGTCCGATACCGCCAGCAGGAAGTTATAGCGCGTGTAAGGACGCGAACCGAACACCGCGTCAGCTTCGCGAACCAGCGCGCGATGCGCATCCAGCACCTTGGCATCGGCCTGCAGGCCCTGCGGGTTTTCGCCGACCACGTCCAGCCACACCGGTTGCTTGGATGACTCGTCCAGCGCGAAGCGCTTGAAATACTGGCCTGCGAATACCGGCGAATCGATCAAGGTCATCAGCGACACCGGCGCGTACTGCTCATTGCCGCCGCTGCGCTGTGCAATATCCAATGCCGTGCCGCTCTGCCAGCCGTCGGGCAGGCGCAGGCTGGGTTTGACCTGGATGCCGCGTGCGTCATAGCCAGCCGGGTACAGCAGCACGCGATGCCACTGCAGATCGAGCATGTTCGGCGTCATCGCGACCCGGCCCTGATCGCTGGCGGTCGGTGACAGGTACTGGAACTCGATATCGAGCGTGCTGACGCCCTCGGGCACCTGCAGCTTGAACGCGTACATATCGCCGGAGTCGCGCGTCCACTGCAGCACCTGACCATTACCACGGATGACCAGTCCGGCCATCTGGTTGATCGGGCCGGTCGGCGCGTGATTGCCGGGGATCCACTGCGGGTACCACAGGGTCAGCGCACCTGCCGCTACAGGAATGCGCTGGTGCACGCGCTGGATACGGCGCTGGATGTCGCTGGCATCCACCTCCAGCTCGATCACGCCCGGGTAGCTTGCGTGCACCTGCATCGCTGCAGCCCGTGCATCCAGCGGCTGCGCCTGTACGCATGCCAGCGGTGCAAGCCCCAGCACCATCGCCACCAACCACTTACGTCCCTGCATCACGCCCCGCCCCTTGCCTGAAGTCTTCGCATCCTAGCCCGCCCGGCTTCAGCTGCGCATCCGTCGCCATACCAGGCAACGGTTGTTGGCCGGCATCGCCACGTCCTCATGCAAGGCCAACTGCTGCGCGCGTGCCAGGGCATCGACCGCCTCGAAATCGCGGATGCCCGAGCGCGGGTCCCGCGCCTTCAGCCAGCCGTCGAAGTTGCGGTTGCTGTCGCTGGTGTATGCGCCGTTGTAGTTGAATGGCCCGTAGGCGATGAACAGCGCATCGGGCGCCATCAGCGCCGGCAACCCGGCGAACAGCGCCTGCACCTCCTCCCAGCCCATGATGTGCAGGGTGTTGGCAGTGAATACGGCATCGAAGCCGGCCACACCGTCATGCACCGGCAGCAGCGGCAAGGGCTGCAGGCCTTCGCCAATCACTGCCTGCAGTTCCAGCGGCGCGGGCGTGTTCGGCAGCGCCGCCTCGTCCAGCCACTGGCGTATACCGGGCAGGTAGTCGCGGTGATCACTGGCTTGCCAGCGCAGCCACGGCATCGCAGCGGCGAAATGCACGGCGTGCTGGCCGGTGCCGCTGCCGATCTCCAGGACAGTGCGGGCCTGGCCCAGGTGCTGCTGCAGCACCTGCAGGATCGGTGCTCTGTTGCGTTCGCAGGATTCGGAGTACGGCTTGCTGGTCATCGTTCTGGGCCTTGGGACACGAAGCAGATTGTGCCGCAGTGCCTGTTTACCGCCATGCATGACCATGGTCACTTGTGCATGAACCCCCGCGCCGACGAGATTCAAGGGTCTTGTGCGATGCAGTGCGTCGCTGGCTCTGGAGTTTCGCCCGTCATGCAACGCCGTCAGTTTCTTTCGCTCTCCGGCCTCGGCCTCGCCGGCTTCATGCTGCCCAATGCCCAGCTGATTGCTGCCGAGGAGTTGCTTGCGCCGGCCGATGTGGCCAAGAAGAAGCTGCTGGCCGATACCGTGCTTGCCCTGGCCAAACAGGGTGGCGCCAGTTATTGCGATGTGCGCATCGGCCGCTACCTGAATCAGGCCATCGTCACCCGCGAGGACAAGGTGCAGAACGTCACCAACAGCGAGTCGGCCGGCGTCGGCATCCGCGTGATCGTCAATGGTGCATGGGGCTTTGCAGCCAGCAACCAGTCCACCACGCAGGGCGTGGCCAACGCGGTGGCGCAGGCGATTGCCATTGCCAGGGCCAACGCGAAGATCCAGACCAAGCCGGTGCAGCTGGCACCCACGCCGGGCGTGGGTGAGGTGCAGTGGAAGACCCCGATCCGCCAGAACGCGATGGCGGTGCCGGTCAAGGACAAGGTGGAGCTGCTGCTGTCGATCAATGCGGCGGCAATCAATGCCGGTGCCAACTTCATCAACTCTCAGCTGTTCCTGGTCAACGAGCAGAAGTACTTCGCCTCCAGCGATGGTTCGTGGATCGACCAGGACGTACACCGCATCTGGCTGCCGTTCACCGCTACCGCCATCGACAAGGCCAGCGGCAAATTCCGCACCCGTGCGGGGCTTTCGGCGCCGGCGGGCATGGGCTGGGAGTTCCTCGACGGCAATGCTGCCGACAAGCATCAGCTGCCCGGTGGAGTGGTTGCCTACGGTCATTCCTATGATCCGGTGGAAGATGCGATCGCCGCTGCCAAGCAGGCGCGCGCCAAGCTCACTGCGCCGTCGGTCAAGCCGGGCAAGTACGACCTGGTGCTGGACCCGTCCAATCTGTTCCTGACCATCCACGAAAACGTCGGCCATCCGCTGGAACTGGACCGCGTACTGGGCTACGAGGCCAACTACGCCGGTACCAGCTTCGCCACGCTGGACAAGCGCGAGGCCGGTTTCCGTTGGGGCAGCGACATCGTCAACTTCACCGCTGACAAGACCGTGCCGTACAGCCTGGGCGCGGTGGGTTATGACGATGAAGGGGTGAAGACCAAGCAGTGGGATCTGGTCAAGGACGGCATCCTGGTCAATTACCAGGCCACCCGCGATGAAGTGCATATCCTCGGTGAGAACGCCTCGCACGGCTGCAGCTATGCCGACTCGTGGAAGAGCGTGCAGTTCCAGCGCATGGCCAATGTATCGCTGGCGCCGGGCAAGACGCCGCTGACCCCGGCGCAGATGGTCAAGAACGTGGAGAACGGCATCTACATCCACGGCCGTGGCTCGTATTCGATCGACCAGCAGCGCTACAACGCGCAGTTCGGTGGGCAGCTCTGCTACCAGATCAAGAACGGCGAGATTGCCGGCATGGTCGAGGATGCGGCCTACCAGATCCGCACGCCGGAGTTCTGGAATGCCTGTAGCGCGATCTGCGATGAGCGCGATTTCCGCATGGGCGGTTCGTTCTTTGACGGCAAGGGCCAGCCGGGGCAGGTATCAGCGGTGTCGCATGGCTCGGCTACCACGCGTTTTGATGGGGTGAACATCATCAATACGGCGCGGTCGTTGGGGTAAGGCTTGAAGCAGGGGCAGAAGCAGGAGCTTGCCCTCACCCCCAACCCCTCTCCCGCGAGCGGGAGAGGGGCTTTCAAAGCAAAGCAACCGCTACCGCCAAAGGCGAAGGCAAAGCGAGAGCGAGAGCGAGAGCCAGAGCGAGAGCAAGAGCAAGAGCACACCCCTCCCCAGCCCTCCCTTTCGCTGCGCGAAAGGGAGGGAGCGGTCCGTGCAAGGGAGGGAGCAGTCCGTGCAATCGCGGGACTGCTGACGACCTTCGCTTGTGCTCCCTCCCTTTCGCGCAGCGAAAGGGAGGGCTGGGGAGGGGTCGCCTTTCGCAGGAAGTCTCAAGAAATTTGGCTCTTCCATGCCTAAAGTCACTACCGCTGCAAACACCTGACCGCAAAAATCGAACAGTTCGCAGATCACCGCGAAGCCACCGTCGTTTGTTGCCGTAGCGCCCGCCTCGCGGGCCTTGCCCCGTGGAGAGCAGCCTTGCAGAGACGTGACTTCCTAGCCCTGACCGGGCTTACCGCTGGCGGCCTGATGGTGCCGTCCTTTTTCGGCAAGGCCATCGCCGCCGAACAACTGTTGACCGCGCTCGATCCGGCCATCAAGAAGCGCCTCGCCGATGACGCGCTCAATGCGGCACGCGCCGCTGGTGCCACTTACTGCGATGTGCGCATAGGCCGTTACCTGCGCCAGTTCGTCATCACCCGCGAGGACAAGGTCCAGAACGTGGTGAACACCGAGTCCACCGGCACCGGCATCCGCGTGATCGTCAACGGTGCCTGGGGCTTTGCCGCCACCAATGACCTGAGCCCGGCCGGCGTGGTCAAGGCCGCGCAGCAGGCCGCCGCCATCGCCAAGGCCAATGCCAAGGTGCAGACCGCACCGGTGCAGTTCGCCAAGGCGCCGGGCTACGGCGAGGTCAGCTGGCGCACGCCGATCAAGAAGAACGCGATGGAAGTGCCGATCAAGGACAAGGCCGATCTGCTGTTGGGCGTGAACGCCGCAGCGCTCGGTGCCGGTGCCAGCTTCGTCAATTCGATGCTGTTCCTGGTCAACGAACAGAAGTACTTCGCCTCCACCGATGGTTCCTATATCGACCAGGACGTGCATCGCATCTGGGCACCGATGACGGTCACCGCCATCGACAAGGCCAGCGGCAAGTTCCGTACCCGTTCCGGTCTGTCCTCGCCGATGGGCCTGGGCTACGAATACCTGGATGGCGAAGCCTCCGGCAAGACCGTGCTGCCCAACGGCGTCACCGTCTACGGCCAGTCCTATGACATGCGCGAAGACGCCATCGCCGCCGCCAAGCAGACCCAGGAAAAGCTGAAGGCACCGTCGGTGAAGCCGGGCAAGTACGATCTGATCCTCGATCCGTCGCACACCTGGCTGACCATCCACGAAGCCGTCGGTCACCCGCTGGAGCTGGACCGCGTGCTCGGCTACGAAGCCAACTATGCCGGCACCAGCTTCGCCACGCTGGACAAGCGCGAAGCGCGCTTCCAGTACGGCAGCGACAAGGTCAACATCTTCGCTGACAAGGTGCAGCCGGGATCACTCGGCGCCGTTGCTTATGACGATGAAGGCGTGAAGACCAAGCGCTGGCCGCTGATCAGCGACGGCAAGCTGGTCGACTACCAGACCATCCGTGATCAGGCGCATATTCTCGGCAAGACCGAGTCCGACGGCTGCTGCTATGCCGACTCCTGGTCCAGTGTGCAGTTCCAGCGCATGGCCAATGTGTCGCTGGCGCCGGGCAAGACCCCGCTGTCGGTGGCCGACATGATCAAGAACGTCGAGAACGGCATCTACATCATCGGCGACGGTTCGTTCTCCATCGACCAGCAGCGTTACAACGCGCAGTTCGGCGGTCAACTGTTCTATGAAATCAAGAACGGCCAGATCACCCGCATGCTCGAGGACGTGGCCTACCAGATCCGCACGCCGGAATTCTGGAACGCCTGCAGCGCCATCGCCGACGAACGCGACTACCGCCTGGGCGGTTCGTTCTTCGACGGCAAGGGCCAGCCGGGCCAGGTCTCGGCCGTGTCGCACGGCTCGTCCACCGCCCGTTTCGACGGCATCAACGTCATCAATACCGCGCGCAGCCTCGGCTGATCGTCAAGGAGCTTTTGAACCATGATCATCTTCACCGAACAGGAAGCCAAGGCCATCCTGGACAAGGTCATCGCGCTGTCCAAGGCCGATGAATGCACTGCCACGCTGGCCGGCTCGGTCGACGGCAACATCCGTTTCGCGCTGAACAACGTCTCCACCAGCGGCATCGTCAGCAATGCCGAACTGGCCGTGCAGGTGGCCTTTGGCAAGCGTGTGGGCACTGCCTCGATCAATGAGTTCGACGACGCCTCGCTGGAGCGCGTTGTGCGCCGTGCCGAAGACCTGGCCAAGCTGGCGCCGGAGAACCCCGAGTTCATGCCGGCCATCGGCAAGCAGCAATACCGATCGAGTCCGACCTTCAGCGAATCGACTGCGGCAATCACCCCGGAGTTCCGCGCCCAGGTGGCAGCTGACTCCATCACCCCCTGCCGCGGCAACGGCCTGATCGCTGCCGGCTTCCTGGAAGACGGCAATGGTTTTGTCGCCATCGCCAACAGCAACGGCAACTTCGGCTACCAGAAGACCACCAACTTCAACTACACCTGCACCGTGCGTACCGAAGACGGTCGCGGCTCGGGCTGGGTGGGCCGCAATCTCGCCAATGCTGCCGACTTCAAGGCCGACCAGGACATCGAGATCGCCAAGCGCAAGGCCACCGAATCGGCCGAAGCCAAGGCGCTGGAGCCGGGCAAGTACACGGTGATCCTGGAGCCGGCAGCAGCCGCTGGCCTGATCAGCTTCATGATGAATTTCTTCAGTGCACGTTCGGCCGATGAAGGCCGCAGCTTCCTGTCCAAGAAAGGCGGCGGCAACAAGCTGGGTGAGCAGGTCTACGACAGCAAGGTCAACCTGTTCGCCGACCCTTGGCATCCGGATGCAGCAGTACTCCCGTGGGATGGCGAAGGCATGCCGCGCGAGCGCATCGCCATCATCGAAGACGGCAAGATCGCCAACCTGGATTACTCGCGCTACTGGGCGCAGAAGCAGGGCAAGACCGCCAAGGCCAGCGCTGGCAATCTGCTGATGGGCGGCGGTACCAAGTCGATTGCCGAGCTGGTGCGTGGCACCGAGAAGGGCATCCTGGTCACCCGCACCTGGTACATCCGCATGGTCGACCCGCAGACCGTGCTGCTGACCGGCCTGACCCGTGACGGCACCTTCTACATCGAGAACGGCCAGATCAAGCACCCGGTGAAGAATTTCCGCTTCAACGAATCGCCGGTGATCATGCTCAACAATATTGATGAGCTTGGTAAGCCGGTGCGTGTTGCTGGTGATGAGTCGAGCTTCGTGATGATGATCCCGCCGATGAAGCTGCGTGACTTTACGTTTACGTCGTTGTCGGATGCGGTGTAACTGCTTTTAGCTTTAGCTTTGGCTTTTAGCTTTGGCTTTTAGCTCTGGCTCTGGCTTCTAGCTTCGGCTTTGGCTTTGGCTTCTAGCTGTTTGCAGTTGCTTTATCCCTTCTCCCGCCCGCGGGAGAAGGTGCCCGAAGGGCGGATGAGGGGAAGCTTTTGCTCTACGTGTTTTAAGAGCGCCCTCACCCCAACCCCTCTCCCGTACACGGGAGAGGGGCTTTCAGCATTTCGAGACTTTCGCCTTTGTCCTCACCCCGTCTGACGCGAGCGCAATTCCTTCACCTGCTGCTGGGCGGCGCGGTGACGGCTGCCTTGCCGGGCTTGGCGCGGGCACAGGCCAGCCGTTACGACTTCTGGTTCACCCGCCTGCGCTACGACTCCGGTGACTGGGACGTGGACGCGCGCATGCCGTCCAACCTGATCACCTCGCTGGTCGATTACACCACCCTGCGCGTTGACCCCAAGGAACACGTCATCGCACTGTCCGACCCGAAGATGCTGGCCGCACCGTTCTGCTACCTGGCCGGGCACAAGCTGGTCGAGTTCAACCCGGAAGAGCGCCGCAACTTCGAACGCTACGTACGCAACGGCGGCTTTGTCTTCGTCGATGACTGCAACCACGACATCGACGGCCTGTTCGCCACCTCCTTCGAAGCACAGATGCGCAGCATCTTCGGCAACACCGCGATGAAGAAACTGCCCAACAACCACGCCGTCTACAACAGCTTCTTCAAATTCCCGGAAGGGCCACCCGCCACTGGCTTCGAGCTCAACGGCTGGGGCGACGACCTGGTCCACGACTACCTCAAGGGCATCGAGATCGATGGCCGGCTTGGCGTGCTCTACAGCAATAAGGACTACGGTTGCGAATGGGACTACGACTGGCGCAACAAACGCTTCCTGGCCGAAGACAACACCAAGTTCGGCGTGAACATCGTGATGTACGCACTGACGCATTGACCCCACAGGTGACCGCATGACCGCCCCCGATCTGGACTCTCTGCTGCCGCGCTTGAACGAGCTGCGCAGCGCGCTCGCACAGGCCGTGGTAGGCCAACACGATGTTGTCGAACAACTGCTGATCGGCCTGCTGGCCGGCGGCCACTGCCTGCTCGAAGGCGCCCCCGGACTCGGCAAGACCCTACTGGTGCGCTCGCTCGGCCAGGCGCTTGAACTGCAGTTCCGGCGCGTGCAGTTCACTCCCGACCTGATGCCCAGCGACATCCTCGGCACAGAACTACTGGAAGAAGACCATGGCACCGGCAAGCGCGCGTTCCGCTTCCAGCAGGGCCCGATCTTCACCAACCTGCTGCTGGCCGACGAACTCAACCGCACACCGCCCAAGACCCAGGCGGCGCTGCTGGAAGCAATGCAGGAGCGCACCGTCAGTTACGCCGGTACCACCTACACCCTGCCCTCGCCGTTCTTCGTGCTGGCCACGCAGAACCCGATCGAACAGGCCGGTACCTATCCGCTACCGGAAGCGCAGCTCGACCGCTTCCTGCTGCATGTCCGCGTCGACTACCCGACTGAAACCGAAGAGCGCGACATCCTTGCCCAGACCACCGGCAGCCATAGCGGGGTCGTGCCCAAAGTGATGGACGCCGAAGCAGTAAAGGCACTGCAGGCAGCGGTGCGAGAAGTACATATCAGCCCCGACCTGCTCAGCTGGATCACCCGCCTGGTCCGTGCCAGCCGCCCCGGCGATGCCGCACCTGCCGAAGTGAACAACTGGATCAAATGGGGTGCCGGCCCGCGCGCAGGCCAATCGCTGGTGCTCGCAGCAAAAGCGCGCGCCCTGCTGCAGGGCCGCTTCGCCGCCACCCGCGAGGACGTGCAGGCATTGGCTGCACCGGTGATGCGTCATCGCCTGCTGCTGTCCTTCGCTGCCGAGGCCGAGCACAAGAGTGCCGACGACGTGATAGCTGCCTTGCTGCGTGCGGTGCCGTTCCCGGCTTGATTCGCAACCTTCGAAGAACATGAGCGCTCCGACGCCACCACTGATTCCCGCCGACGTGCGCAGTCGCCTGCGCAGCTTGCGGCTGTGGCCGCAGCGGGCCAGCGGCAGCCGTGGCATCGGCGCGCACGCCAGCCGCAGCCGCGGCGCCGGATTGGAGTTTGCGCAGTACCGCGCCTACGAACCGGGCGACGAACTGCGCCAGATTGATTGGAAGCTGTACGCACGCTCGGACCGCTTTTTCGTGCGCGAGTCCGAACGCGAAAGCCCGATCACGGTATGGCTGCTGCTCGATGCCAGCGCCTCGATGGCTCAGGCAGATCAGGCACGTCCTGACTGGCAGCGCCTGGATGCAGCCAAGGCACTGGTCGCCTGCCTCGCCGAACTGGCGATGCAGCAAGGTGATGCTTTCGGCCTGATCGCACTTGGCGGCGATGGCGTGCAGCTGTTGCCTGCTGGCAACGGGCTGCGTCAGCGCGACCGTCTGCATCTGCAATTGCATGCACTGCGAGCCGCAGGACAATGGCCACCGCAGCAGCGCCTTTCACCATTGTGGGAACGCATCGCCAGCAATGATCTGGTGGTGATGATCGGCGACGGCTTCGATGCGTCGGGCGTCGAGCTGGCCGAGCGCCTGGCCAAGGCCGGCCGCGATGTGGTGCACCTGCAGTTGCTGACCGTTGAAGAGCGTGACTTTCCGTTCCGCGATGGTCACCGCTTCCGCGACCCGGAAACCGGCGATGAGCTGCTCAGTGATGGCGCAACGGTGCGCGGCGAATACCTCGCCCGCTTCAAGGAAGCACAGCGCGTGCTGGATGCACGGCTGCAGGCCGCCGGTATCCGCCATGACACCGCCTATCTCGATGAAGCCATCGATGCACCGTTGCAACGCCTGTTCGGGCGTCGCGCAGGGAGCTGCGCATGAGCCTGCTGTGGCTGTTCCCGGCCGGCTTCATCGCCCTGGCAGCGCTGTTGTTGCCACTGCTGATCCATCTCGCCCGCCGCAGCGAGCAGCGCATCATCGATTTCGCCGCGCTGCGCTGGCTGTCGGCCAAGCCGCGCCCGCGCCGACGCATCCGCTTCGACGAATGGCCGTTGCTGCTGCTGCGCCTGCTGCTGCTTGCCTTCCTGGCGGTGCTGTTGGCACGGCCGGCACTGATGGGTGTGCCTGATACGCAACAGCGCGTCGCCGTACTGCCCGGTGTTGATCTGGCCGCTGCCCAACGCGCTGTGGGCAATGCCGATGCGCAGTGGCTATGGCTGGCACCGGGCTTCCCGCGCACCGACAAAAGCACAACGCCGCTAGGCCCGCAGCCAGTATCCAGCCTGCTGCGTGAGCTGGACGCCTCGTTGCCCGCCGATGCAGCACTCACCGTAGTTGTTCCATCAGTACTCGATGGACTGGACGCGCAACGGCCACAGCTCTCGCGTGCAGTGCGCTGGCAGGTACTTGAGCAGAGCGCCGCTGCCACCAAGCCAGCCGTCATTGCCGCGCCTGAACTGCAGATCCGCCACGATGAAGCTGGAAAGCAAGGCTTGCGCTATCTCAATGCGGTCGCCAGCGCATGGCGTGCAACCAAGCCAGCGACGGCAGACGACAGCGCCGCCTTCAGCAATGACGGCAAGCTGCACGTCTGGCTGTCTGCCAAGCCGCTACCAGCCGATACCAGCGCATGGCTGCAGCGCGGTGGCCGCCTGCTGGTAGATGCACGTACACCGGTACCCGCCGACGCACAGCGCACACCACTATGGCGTGATGCCAACGGTGTGCTGGTAATCGAACACGTTCGCACGACGCAAGGCCAGTGGCTGCGTTTCGCAACACCATTGCAGCCGGCAAGCTTGCCGACGTTGCTTGACCCGGATTTCCCGAACGGCCTGCGCGCCGTGCTGCAGACTGCACCCACGCCGCGGCGCGCGCCTGCAGCGACGATGCAGCCGGGAATCGGCGCTACGCCGTATCCACAGCCTGCAACCGAGCTGAGCCATTGGTTGCTGTTGGCAATCGCCCTGCTGTTCCTGTTTGAGCGCTGGCTGGCCAGTGCACCGCGCCGACGGGACCAGGCATGAACGCGCGCACCTTGCTGCACGCCGCGCGTCGCCGCACCCTGCTGATTGCGCTGTTCGGCGGCCTGCCCTTGGCCCTGGCTGTCGGCTTGCTGGCAGCGCGTGTGTTCGGCTTCGATGCCGGCTACATCACCGCAACGCTCGCCTTGCTGGCGGTTTCCGGCATCGCGGTGTGGCGAGCGCGACGCTTGGATGCGCGCTGGCTGGTCGCACGCCTGAACGACCATCCGCGCTTCGAAGACAGCGCCGATCTGCTGTTCGCCGCATCGTCTACGCTCAATCCGCTGCAGCAGCGCCAGCGCCGTCATATCGAACAGCGTCTGCAAACCAATCCGCCTGACCTGCGTCCTCGCTGGCCTTGGGGCCGACTGCTGTTGTGCCTGTTTGCTGCCGTGCTGATGGCAGCTGCTACGCTGCTGTGGCCGCACGGTGCGGGCAACGCACCAGCTACCGCTGATGGAAGACCGACTACCAGCGTTGCGGCAAACAGCGCGCCCGCGTTACGTGGCAGCTGGCTGCAGGTCACGCCCCCGGCGTACAGCGGCCAAGCAGAAAGCTCCGGCGACAAGCTCGATGCACGCGCCCTGCAAGGCAGCCGTCTGCAGTGGCGTCTGCAGTTCGCGCCACAGCCGCAGCAGGCGTGGCTGCAGTTCCATGATGGCCGCCGGGTGGCGCTGCAGCGCGACGGCGACTACTGGCGCGGCAGCGAGGTGTTGCAGCGTGCCGGCCTGTATCGCATCCACACCACCCCGGCGATGGCAGCCGCCGGCCGCGCCTATCGTCTCGACGTGGTGGTTGATCGCCCGCCGCAAGTCAAAGTGATCGAACCAGCGCAGACGCTCAATCAAGCCGCACCGCGCCAGCGCTCGTGGCAGCTGCGCTTTGAAGCCAGCGACGACTTCGGCGTCAACAGCGCGGCGACGCTGGACATCACCACGGCAAAAGGAAGCGGCGAGAACATCAGCTTCCGGCAGCGTCAGTTGACGCTGAGTGGCAGCGGCCCGGCGACGGCGCGACGCTTCGCCTACAGCGCCGACCTGGCCGCACTAGGCCTGGAGCCCGGCGACGAAGTAGTCGCGCGGCTGACCGTCCGCGACAACCGCAGCCCGCAGCCACAGGAAGCGCGCAGCGCCAGCCTGATCCTGCGCCTGCCCAGCGAACAGCAGGTGCAGGCCAGCGATCTGGAAGGCGCGATCAAGAAGGTGATGCCGGCCTACTTCCGCAGCCAGCGGCAGATCATCATCGACGCCGAAGCCCTGCTCAAGCAACGTGGCAGTCTGGATGCGGACACCTTCATCAAGCGCTCCGATGCCATCGGTGTGGACCAGCGCATCCTGCGCCTGCGCTACGGCCAGTTCCTCGGCGAGGAAGCTGAAGGTGGCGCGAAGGCACCACCGACCGGTGATATGCCAACCAGCGATGCGGCCAGCGCCGATACGCATGCCGATCACGCCGATGATGATGGCCATGACCACAGTGGCGGTGGCGGCGCCGGCAGCGATGCCACAAGTGCACCGGTGTTCGGCAGCGCCACCGACGTGCTGTCCGAGTACGGCCACACCCACGACCACGCCGAAGCCGCAACCCTGCTCGACCCGCAAACCCGCGCCATCCTCAAATCCGCGCTCGACCAGATGTGGCAATCCGAGGGCCACCTGCGTCAAGGCCATCCCGATCAAGCCCTGCCCTTCGCCTACAAGGCGCTGGCCCTCATCAAACAGGTGCAACAAGCCGAGCGCATCTATCTGGCGCGTGTGGGCAGCGAGCTTCCGCCCATCGACATGGCTCGACGCATGACCGGCAAGCGCGAGGGCCTTGGCAATCGGACTGTACAGCTGAGCGCACGCCCTGCTGGTGATGCCGATGTCGCCAACGCATGGCACGCATTGGCATCCAGCGATGACAGCGTGGACCTTGATGCCTTGTCGCGCTGGCTGGAGGCACACCCCAATGCCGTGCCCGATCCGCTGGATGTGGTTGCTGCGATCGACGCACTACGACAGCAGCCCGACTGCCGCACATGTCGGAACGAACTGCGTGCACAACTGTGGCCGGCACTGCGTCGCGCTGAAGGCCCACCCGCACGCCGCAATGCCGCCGATGCCAGTGGTCGCCGTTATCTCGAAGCACTGTCGGCACCGCAGGAGCCAGCACGATGATCGCTTGGCTTCCTCTCGCGTTGATCGCACTGGCGGTGCTGCTGGGCAGCCTGCGCTTCGCGCTGTCACCACGGCCGCGCGCGATACGCGTTGCCGCATTGCTATCGCTGCAGCTTGTGGCTGGCGTGTTGCTGTACTTCACCCTGCAACCGCCATCGCGTCCGGGACACGCCGGCACCTTGGTCATCGCGACAGCGGGGGCGAGCGCAGCCGAGTTGTCGGCCATGCCCGCGGCCAACTACGTGCGCCTGCCTGAAGCACCTGCATTGGCGTCCGCCAAAGCTGTGCCGGATCTGGCCACCGCCCTGCGCCAGCACCCGGGTACGCGCGAACTGGTGATCATCGGCCAGGGCCTGCCCGCGCGTGACCGCGACATCGCACTGCCGCCGTTGCGGTTCCTCCCCGGCACGACACCGCGTGGTCTGGTGGAACTACAGGCTCCGCCGCTACTCGCGCCCGGCGCGGCTTTCACTGTTTACAGCCGCGTACAAGGCATGCCTGGTGTACGTGTGGAACTGCTGGACCCTGCTGGCCATCGCGTGGATATCGTCAACGCAGATGCGACAGGCCGCGTAGCGCTGAACGCCAACGCACGTGAGCCCGGCGATGTCAGTTTCGCGCTGCGCGTGCTCGACGGCAGCGGCAAGGTACTGGATCAGCTGCCGGTGCCGATACGCGTACGCACCACAACCGCACCGACGATACGAGTTTTGGCTGGCGCTCCCGGACCCGAACTGAAGTACCTGCAGCGCTGGGCCACTGATATCGGTGCCAAGCTACAGACCAGCATGTTGATCGGTGGCGGCCTGCAGTTGGGCGATGCACCGGCAGCGCTGGATACCACCGGCCTCGCCCGCCTGGACCTACTGTTGCTCGATGAGCGCCGCCTTGCCGCCCTGTCGTCCGCGCAACGTGTTGCGATCACCGAGGCGGTACGCGGTGGACTGGGTGTACTGGTCCGTACAAGCGGTGCCCTGGATGCAAACGCACGCCGCGCGTTGCGCGAATGGGGTATGGAAACACGCGGCGGTGACCAGACAAGTCCGGTCACTTTGCGCACTATGACCGACGCGGAGCAGAACAAGACACCGCTCACGGTCGAGCGCTTCAACCTGGAAATCAGCAACGCCGATGTCGTGCCGTTGTTGCGCGCCACTGACGGCAGCACGATAGGCGGTTGGCGCGCACTTGGCTTGGGCAGGGTTGGCGTGCTGCCGATCATTGACAGCTATGCGCTGGTGCTCTCGGGCCACGCCGACGTGCACGCCGAGCTGTGGAACGCGGCATTGGCGAGCGTTGCTCGATCACTTCCGTATCCACCAGCGCTGCAGTTGCCCGCCTGGGCCTGGACTGGTGAACGCATCAGCTTTTGCGGCCTGTCTGCTCCTGTGCAGATGATTGCCGAGGACGGCAGTCGAACCGAACTGCTGCCCGATCCTTCGGCTGACAACTGCGTTGCGGCGTGGCCACAGCAGGCCGGTTGGCACCGTGTTGAAGCGGGTGAACAGCTGCAGAGCATGCTGCTGCTGGATCCGGACAAGGCGGTTGCATTGCATGTGCAGCAGATGCGCGATGCAACGTTTGCATTAAGCGGTGCTGCTGCGCGCTCGGAGCCGCTACCTATCCCGGGCCCGCGCTGGCCTTGGCTGTTGGGGTTTGTGCTGGTCGCCTCCTTGCTTTGGTGGTTGGAGCGCAGGCGAATGGGTGGACCGGCAACACAAGACTGAAGTGATTGATGGCTTGAAAAGAGCAACATCAACAGCGCCCCCTTCCGCCCTTCGGGCACCCTCGCCTTCGCGGGGGCAGGCCCTTTGATCCCCCGCATGCGTGGGAAGGCAAGTCAGCACATAACGCGTCGGAGCCCATGATCAGCCCCCTCCCTTTGCCGCAGGCAAGGGGAGGATTGGGGAGGGGTGCCTTTCGCATCGGATTGCGGTCACACCCACGTGCAACCCATCCAACAACTCCTTGAACCCCATCACTGATTGACCCTCGCCTTCACCCGCGCGCGGAACAGCTACGGTAGAACCACACACGCAGGGGGTTCCAAGCTTGGGGGTCCTACCGATGATGCACCGTCATACCGCCGTGCTGCTGTCTGCCGTCATCACCAGTGCCGTAGTTGTTCCCGCACTTGCCCAAACCACGATCAAGGCACCTGTCGCCGACACCGAACAGGTGCTGGACATGCAATTGAAGATGGAGGAGGCACGCATGCTGCCCTTGCGGGCAATGTATGTGCGCTACTTCCAGCAGGGCTATCGACGCTACCCAAGTATTCCGCGCGGAACCCTGGAATCCCTGGCCTATGTACAAAGCCGCTGGTCGCCACTGCAGCCCGACGCGCACGACCAGAATGATGCACACCTGCGCATGCCGCCGTCCTGGGGCGTGATGGGCCTGTACGCCGGTGGCGGCTTCGAGGATCAGGTTGGCGAAGCGGCAAAGCTGCTTGGCGTATCCACCAATGCTGTGCGTACCGACGCAGCCATCAATATTCTTGCTGCCGCCGCACTGCTGGATGCGCAGATCCGCCAGGACCATCCCAACGTCAGTGCTTCCGGCGCACCCGAGCCCGAGGCGATACGCCCTGCCCTGATGCGCTATGCAGGCTACTCAGCACGCACCGCGAATGTAGCCGCACGCAGTGCCGTCGATGACTACGCACGTACCAGCTTTGCCTACGACGTGCTGCTGGCGCAGGACCGAGGCGTCAATGATCGTGGCATCGTCGTGCCCGAACGCGCGATCGCGTGGGAGCAGGCCTTTGATGCGCCGCAGCTGGTCACGCTGCGGGCGCCGATGGTGCGCCTTGATGTAAGCAGAGATCGGGTTGAAACCGATGCGTTCCGGATCGACCCGCTCAGCGAGACATTGCAGACGCGCAGCAACGGCACTGGCACAAACGCAGTCGGCCTATCGCTTGATGCCAGCATCCAGAGCACCGACTATGGCCCGGCCATCTGGAGTGCCGCGTCATCCTCCAACTACTCCGCCTCGCGCTCCGCAGCGGTCAGTGCGGTAACGATTCACACCACCCAGGGCAGCTATGCCGGCACCATCTCCTGGTTCAAGAACGCCTCCGCCCAAGTCAGCGCGCACTACGTGATCCGCTCCTCCGACGGTCAGGTAACGCAGATGGTGCGCAACGCCCATACCGCGTGGCACGTGGGCAGCCAGAACAGCTACACCCTGGGCATCGAGCACGAGGGCTTTGTAGACAACAGCTCCTGGTACACCAATGCGATGTATGACGCCTCAGCGGCGCTGGTACGCAATTTCTGCGCCACGTACAGCGCGATCAGCTGTGCCAGCGCCTACAGCGGTGCATCCAGCAGCGGCATCAACGTGCTGCCCGCCAGCGTCAAGATAAAAGGCCACCAGCATTACAGTGGCCAGACGCACACCGACCCGGGCATCAACTGGAACTGGTCGAAGTACTACGGTTTGCTGAATCCTGGCACGGGTGGCGGTACCGGCACGATCACCTATCTGGATCGCTTCGAGAGCAGCGTTGGTCATTTCGATACCAGCCCCAGTTACTCGGGCAGCACCACCGGCATCAGCACCGCCTCGACGGCTACACGTGATTGCGCCACGCAGAAGAATGGGAGCTGCTCGTTGCGGGTACTGCTGAAGGACAATACCGCCAGCACGGCGGACTGGGCTGTGCGGCTGCTGTCGGGCAGCGGGGTTCCGGCCAGCAATACCGCATTGACGCGCGCCAATGGTGTTGTCGGGTTCTGGGTATGGAGCGGTGGTACCGGAACCACGGTTGGCATTGGCATCGACGACAGTGATGGCACCGAGCGCTCAACCAGCAAGGCCATTGCGGCCAACACATGGACGTATGTGTCATGGGCCTTGAGTGATGCGACGCAGTGGAATGCGTGGGTGGATGGCAATGGCACGATCACTGGCAGCAGCGTCAAGCTGGATGCGATCTGGCTGTATCACGCCAGTACCGCGTACGAGCTGAATGTGTATATCGATGATGTGCAGATAAAGAACTGATCTGCACGGGTAGCAGTTGGCGTTGTGCCAATGGCGCCCCCTGTGGAGCGCAATCATGCTGCGCTGGAGCCTTGCTGGTAAAGCCCCTGCCGAGCATGGCTCGGCACTACATGACGCCGCTCGGCTAGCTTTTGGCTTTTGGCCTATTGCCCTTGCTATTGCTTTAGCCCTTCTCCCGCTTGCGGGAGAAGGTGCCCCGTAGGGGCGGATGAGGGGCGCTTTTGGTCTTGCCGGTAAGACCCTTGCCGAGCATGGCTCGGCACTACATGGCTTTACTTGCGGGCGGTGAAGATCGGGGTCAGGTAGTCGGTACTGCCATCGATCCGCTCCAGCGTCGGGTAACGCAGGCCGCCGTGGTAGTCGATGCTCAGCGTGCGGTACACGTCCACTTCCTTCACCAATAGACGCACTGGCTGTTTGCTGTCCTTGGCGGCACGCACAGCTTCCTCAAGCTCGTCGGCGCTGTACTGCAGATCGTTCACTGCCAGCACCTGCATGCCGGTGCCCACACCCGCGTTGAACGCGGCACTGTCCCAGCGCACTTCGTTGACGTAGCCGGCTGGGCTCAAGGAAACGCCCAGCGAGTAGATGAAGTTGGCACCGCGGCCCTTCATCATCGACTTGAAGTAAGCACTTGGCTTGTCCTTGTAGACCAGCTTCCAGCCAGCCGCTTCAATGCCGCCGACCAGGCCGGTTTTGCGCTCGAGACGATCACGCAGGAACTGCGACCAGTCACCAGTCGGCTGCACCTGCTCCAGGGTCGCCGCGACGTCGTCGTAGGTATAGGTATCCGGACGTTCCCACTGACCGTCGTTCTGCCCGAAGAAAGCCTTGGCGAAATCATCCAGGCTGCGCTTGCCACCACTGAGCTGGCGCAGGCGCACGTCGGCTTCCAGCCACAGCATCTGCCCGCCCTGGTAATAGTCCTCGCTCATCTGGTAACCGCGATACGGCTTGGGCTTGCGGCGCGCGATCACCGGATCGTTGGTGGTATCGCCCAGCGAACGCCACTCCAAGCCAGGGCGATTGTCCGCATAAGTAGCCGCAACCATCGCCAGCGCATCACGCGAAGCGTCCAGCGGACGGATGCCAGCGCGCGCGGTCAGTACATTGCCCCAGTACTGGGTCTGCCCTTCGTAGACCCACAGCAGACTGCCCTGCATCGGCACGTTGTAGTTCAGGGTGGCCAGGTCAGCCGGGCGACGGTACTTGCCGTCCCAGGAATGGGTGTACTCATGGCCGAGCAGATCGCTGCTGCCGACCTTGGCGTCCCAACCGCTGAAGTAATCGCGGTCTTCGCTGTTCTCGCTGGAGCGCTGGTGCTCAAGGCCGATGCCGCCAAGCTGGTTGGTCACGGCGAGCAGGAAATCGTAGTGGTCGTAATGCTCGGCGCCGAACAGCTTGCGTGCCTGCGTCACCAGCGCGCGGTGTTGTTCGATGTGCTCGGGCTTGGCTTCAAGATCCTTTGCCCGGTCGGCAAACACGTTCAAGCGCACCGGGCGGGTACCGGCCGGGGCCAGATCGAACATGCGGTGGTAACGGCCGGCGAATACAGGCGAGTCGACCAGGATTTCCAGATTGGTCGGCGCGTAGTTGACGGTATCGCCATTGCGGCTGGCCACCGTCAACGCGCTGGCCGCATCCCAGCCTTGCGGATAACGCGCACTGGCCTGGTAAGTAATGGCATGCGCGGCGTGACCGGCCGGGTACAGCAGCATCGCGTTCCACTGCAGGTTGAGCATGTTCGGCGTCATCACCGTGCGGCCCTGCGCCGAATCGGTGGGACTGAGGAACTGGAAGTCCATGCGCAGCTCATTGACGCCTTCGGGCACCTGCACGTTGAAGGTGTAAACGTCGAGCGGATCGCGTACCCATTCCAGGCGCTGGCCATTGGCGTTGATTACCAATCCGGCCAGCTTTTCGATCTGGCCACTGGGCGAATGGCTGCCCGGCAACCAGGCCGGGTAATGGAAGCGCTGCAGGCCCGGCTGCACCGGCACCGTCTGCCGCACTTTGAACACGCGCTGGCCAAGATCGGTGGCGTCGACTTCGAGGCGGATGGTGCCCGGATACGCGGCCTCGCTGATCTTTACCCCGCGTGCGTCCACGTCAGCCACCGCCGGCGCCGCATTGGCCAAACCCATGGCGGCCATCAGGGCCAACCCCAATACTGCAGGACGGAACACATGCATCACCAACCTCTCGCTTGTCTGAGAGGGCCATGATGCGGCAAGCCTGCGCTGCATGACACGGGCCGATGGTCATCTGCAGGGGTTTGTGGGTTTTGTTGATTTTGTAGGAGCGGCGTAAGCCGCGAAGCCACGAATGCCCACGGGGATGGCATTCGTGGCGATTGCAGTTGGCCGGGTTGGATTTGGCTGTCTGCTGCTTCGGTTGGTTCAGTGGCTTCGCGGCTTACGCCGCTCCCACAGCTCAGCCATCAGGTCCTTACGAATATCTCTACACGCCGATTCAGCTGCCTACCGCCCGGATTGTCCTTGCCATTGACCTCATTCGGCGCAACCGGCTGCGATTCACCGTAGCCATGTGCGGCCGCATCAGTCGCACTACCACGCTGGCGCAACGCGGCCAGCACGGCCTGTGCGCGACGCTCGGACAGATCCTGGTTGTAGTCGTCACTGCCCTTGGCATCGGTATGACCACGGATTTCCATAGCGCTGGATGGCACTTTACCCAGCGCCGTCGCCAGCACATCCAACACCTTGCCGGCATCAGGACGGATCACGTCCTTGTCGAAATCGAACAGCACCTTGTCGTTGAGGGTGATGACGTAGCCACACGGTGCACCCGCTGGCTTGAACTTGTCCAGCAGCGGAAATTTCCCGGCTGGCGGCAACGGCGGCAGCGGTGCCATCTTCACTTCACGCGGGACCGCGCCGATGGTGCCGGTGCCGTTGCCGCGATTTTCAACGATGCCTTCAGGACCACCGATCCACTTGCCAGAGCCATCGGCATTGATCTCGATGTTGCCATCGCTGCCAACCCAGCTGCCCGAGCCATCGCCGTGGTTCTCGATGCTGCCGAAGCCACCCACCCAGCTGCCGGCACCCTTGCCATCCAGCTCGATATTGCCATGCGCGCCCACATAGGTGCCGGAGCCATCGGCATTCACCTCGAAGGTGCCTGCCTCGTTGACCACGCTACCGCTGCCGTCCGGCTTCACCTCCACCACGCCATCTCCAGTCACCGCCTGGCCACTGCCATCGGCACCGATGTTGAACACGCCGTGCCCACCGACACGTTCCAGGTTGCCCTGCGCATCGACGTTGGTGAAGCCGCTTTCATTGACCAGTCCACCATCGGTGGCGCAGTTGGCCGGGCGCACACTGATGCCGGCGACCGGATCGATCAGCGATTGCATCGACAGCTCAAGGCGCTTCTGCGCCGGGCCGCTGCCGATGATACTGGGCACC
This sequence comes from Stenotrophomonas sp. STEN030, assembly GCF_056759995.1. Taxonomy (NCBI): domain Bacteria; kingdom Pseudomonadati; phylum Pseudomonadota; class Gammaproteobacteria; order Lysobacterales; family Lysobacteraceae; genus Stenotrophomonas; species Stenotrophomonas sp. STEN030. The sequence goes on from NZ_JBRREB010000001.1 coordinate 134,738, forward strand.
ATGATGGTCGGTATCACCGGGAACTCGACGCTGCCTGCAGTCAGCACTTCCGTGCTGGACGATGCCGGCGCTACGGCCGCCGCAGGCGCAGCCTCCGGTGCTGCAGCAGTTTGATCGGCAGGTGCATCGCGCCCGCAGGCGGCGACAAGAACGCTGAGACAAGCCAGTGACACAGCAGCAACACGCATGCAGCAACTCCGTTTGTGCGAGAGCAGGCATTGTTGCCAAGGCGCCGTTCAATTTCCGTGACCAGCGCATCAGCGGCGGTGCCTCGATCAGGATTCATCCAGCGCGGCGAACGATGCCGCAAGGTGATCGATGAACAAACGCACCGACGGCAATAGGCCGCGTCTGGAAGGAAACACCGCATGGATGATTTCCTTCGGCGGCGCCCAGTCCGGGGCGACATTAACCAACTGCCCTGCCTCCAGCGCATCGCGCACGATCATCGTCGGCAACTGCGCCACGCCAACGCCGGCCAATGCCGCGGCACGCAACGCCACCATGCCGCGGGTTATCAAACGCGGATGATGCGGTACTTCGGCGATCGCGCCATCCGGGCCGATCAAGCGCCAGACATGCTCACCCTGCGGCACACCCAAGGCGACGCTGGGCAATAGATGCAGATCCGCCGGGCCATGCGAATGGCCATGCGTTTCGAGCAAAGAGGGGGCCGCCACCAGGCATTGGGTGCGCTCGGCCAAAACCTTCAACACCAGTTCGCTGTCTTCCAACGGCGGCGGACGCACGCGGATGGCCACATCGACACCTTCAGCGATGACATCGACGCGGCGGTTGGTGGCATCCAGGTGCACTTCCACATCCGGGCAGTGCGCCATGAACTCGGCCACCATCGCCGCCACCCGGAAATCCAGCAGCATGGTCGGGCAGCTCACCCGCACCACACCGCGCGGCTGCGAGCGGGTCAGCTCGATGGATTCGGCCGCGGCCTCGGCCTCCACCAGCATCGCCCGGCAATGCGCGTAGAAGGTCTGGCCAACCTCGGTGACCGAGAAGTGGCGGGTGGAACGCTGGATCAGGCGCACGCCCAACCGTTCCTCCAGCAGGGCGATACGCCGGCTCAGCTTGGACTTGGGCTCGCCCAGCGCGCGCCCGGCCGGGGCAAAGCCGCCGTGCTCGACCACCTTGGCAAAGTAGTACAGGTCGTTCAGGTCCTGCATTGTGGCTCCAGCGTTCACCAAATAGGACTATCAGACCACTTTTTGCCATCTACCGGCGTGATCGTCCCAAATCTAATCTTTGCTCCAACGCCGACGCCCCCCGCGCCGCCCAAGGAGCAGACAGATGAAGAAGATCAGTGGCCTGTACAGCGCGCCCCGCCCGCATTGGGTCGGTGATGGCTTCCCGGTCCGTTCGTTGTTTTCGTACAACACCCACGGCCGCCAGCTCAGCCCGTTCCTGCTGCTGGACCACGCCGGCCCGGCCGAGTTCAGCCCCACCACCAGCCCGCGCGGCGTTGGCCAGCATCCGCACCGTGGTTTCGAGACCGTCACCATCGTCTATGAAGGCGAAGTGGCGCACCGCGATTCCACCGGCGCCGGTGGCGAGATCGGCCCGGGTGACGTGCAGTGGATGACCGCTGCCTCCGGCATCCTGCACGAGGAGTTCCACTCCGAAGCCTTCACCCAGCGCGGTGGCAAGCTGGAGATGGTGCAGCTGTGGGTCAACCTGCCGGCCAAGGACAAGATGTCGGCACCGGGCTACCAGAACATCAGCAACGCCGACATTCCGGTGGTGCCGCTGGCCGATGACGCCGGCAAGGTGCGGGTGATTGCCGGTGAATTCGGCGGCCAGCGTGGCCCGGCCCGTACGCATACGCCGATGGACGTGTGGGACCTGCGCCTGTCGCGTGACAAGCACACCACGCTGCAGTTCGCCGAAGGCCACACCGTGGCGATGGTGGTCATGCACGGCACTGTGTTGCTCAACGGCAGCCAGCTTGCCCGCGAAGGCCAGCTGGTGCTGTTCGACCGTGCTGCCGGTGAGGTGGAACTGGAGGCCAATGCCGACGCCACCGTGCTGGTACTGGCCGGTGAGCCGATCGATGAGCCCATCGCTGGTTATGGCCCGTTCGTGATGAACACGCAGGAAGAAATCCGTCAGGCGATGGATGACTTCAACTCCGGCCGCTTCGGCCAGATCGCAGCGTAATGCTCAAGCCCCTCTCCCGTCTGCGGGAGAGGGGTTGGGGTGAGGGCGAACGGAGTCAGTACCAAGCAAACAACAGCGTAGTCCCCGATGACAGGGCCCATCCCGGTCATCTCTTCCCCGCACCGCTGCTCTGCGCACGCTGCGATGTCATCCAGACCAAGAGAGTCTCGCCATGTATACCTTCCCTCAAGTTGCCAACTTCAACGGCGCAAAACCCGTCATCGATCCGAACAACGTCGCAATGCTGTTGATCGATCACCAGAGCGGCCTGTTCCAGACCGTGCACGACATGCCATTCACCACCTTGCGGCGATTGGCCTCGACGTTGGCCAAACTTGCTTCGCTGGCGAAGATCCCGGTGATCACCACCGCCTCCGTACCGCAGGGTCCGAATGGCCCGCTGATTCCGGAGATCCACCAGAACGCACCACACGCGAAGTACGTAGCTCGCAAGGGTGAAATCAATGCCTGGGACAACCCCGATTTCGTGCAGGCAGTGAAGGACACCGGCAAGAAGCAGCTGATCATCGCCGGCACCATCACCAGCGTGTGCATGGCGTTCCCGTCGATTGCAGCGGTGGCTGATGGATACCAGGTGTTCGCGGTGATTGATGCCTCCGGCACTTACTCCAAGCAGGCACAGGAAATCACCCTGGCGCGGATGATGCAGGCCGGTGTCGTCGTCATCGACGTGGCCGCGGTCGCCTCTGAACTGCAGAAGACCTGGAACCGCGAAGACGCCGCCGAATGGGCGCAGGCGTACACCAACATCTTCCCCAACTACCAGTTGCTGATCGAGAGCTACAGCAAGGCGCAGGAAGTGGTGACCAACCACGAACAGCTGGATTCACAGCGCAGCTGAGCCACATCGCGAGCTGGCTCCGTTACAGCCGCAAGGCGGAGCCAGCATCGCAATTGAACGTGCAACAGCCCATATCGCCGGGAGTTCCCGTGTCCGAGCTATTCATCAATGTTGTGCTCTACGCCAAGCAGGGCCGCGAGCAACAGCTGTACGACGCACTGAAGGTCGTCGTCGATGCATCGCGCAAGGAACAAGGCGCGCTGCGCTATGACCTGTATCGCGACCAGGCAGACCCACGCCGCTTCATCTTCGTCGAGCACTGGGCCAGCCATGAGCTGCGCGAAAAGCACCATCACCACGGCCCGCACATCAAGTACTTCGAAACGCACCACGCCGACGCCGTCGAGCGCACGGAAGCGGCGTACTTCATGGACCTCGTCAAGTAAGCCCCCCGTTTACCCCGCCGCGATATGCGGCGCGATGCCCAAGCGCGTGCTGCGCCTTCAGCACCCCAGAAAGGAACCTCGCCATGACCAGTGAAACCAAGCGTGACCCCAAACGTGACGACCTGCTGACCCCGGAAAACTCGGCACTGATCGTCATCGACTACCAGCCGGTGCAGGTGAACTCCATCGCCTCGATGGATCGCCAGCTGCTGGTCAACAACATCGTCGGCGTGGCCAAGGCCGGCAAGGTCTACGGCCTGCCGATCGTGCACTCCACAGTCAACGTAAAGACCGGCCTGAACCACCCTCCGATCCCGCAGCTGCGCCGCGTGCTGAAGGATGAGCCCACCTACGATCGCACCACCATCAACTCCTGGGAGGACGTGGAGTTCCGCAAGGCCGTGGAAACCACCGGCCGCAAGAAGCTGATCATGACCGCACTGTGGACCGAGGCCTGCCTCACCTTCCCAGCACTGGACGCACTGCGCGAAGGCTATGAGGTGTATGTCCCGGTGGACGCCGTGGGCGGCACCTCGCTGGCCGCGCACGATGCGGCATTGCGCCGCATCGAGCAGGCCGGCGGCAAGCTGATCAGCGTGCCGCAGCTGTTCTGCGAACTGCAGCGCGACTGGAACCGCGCCGACACCGCCAAGCAGTTCATGGAATTGTTCATCAGCACCGGCGGTACCGCTGGCATCCAGTTCTCCTACGACGCTGCCGAGTAAGCAGATAGCCCCCTTCCTCTCCGGCAAACGGAGGGGGAGGAGGCACGTGGCTGCGTCCAGGCCATCAGCAGGCATCGCGCCGGTTGTGACCTCCTGCATGAATACGCAGGCACTATCCAAAGGTCCAGTTCCACCCATCACCGCTGCCGCGCTACCGTCGCCCGGTTGTTTCCCCACGGTATCCGCCCCATGCAGCCCACAACCCAAGACACCGCCTCGGCGCGCTTCGCGATCCGCTGTGCGAATTTCGCCGAACGCTGGTTCCCCGATTCCTGGGTGTTCGCCGCCCTCGCCCTGGCCGCAGTCTCGCTGGCCGCACTGTCCATTGGCGCCGCGCCTACCGACACCGCCAAGGCCTTCGGCGACGGCTTCTGGAGCCTGATCCCCTTCACCATGCAGATGGCCTTCGTGGTGATCGGCGGTTATGTGGTGGCGTCTTCCGGCCCGGCCTCGCGCTTGATCGACCGGCTGGCGCGCGTGCCTAAGAACGGCCGCAGTGCGGTCGCACTGGTCGCCATCGTGTCGATGACCGCATCGTTGTTGAACTGGGGCCTGAGCCTGGTGTTCGCCGGCCTGCTGGTACGCGCATTGGCACGCCGCAGTGAATTGAAGATGGATTACCGCGCTGCTGGCGCGGCAGCGTATCTCGGCCTGGGCGCGGTATGGGCCTTGGGCCTGTCCTCATCGGCCGCACAGTTGCAGGCCAACCCGGCCAGCCTGCCGCCCTCGATCCTGTCGATCACCGGCGTTATTCCGTTCACCGAAACCATCTTCCTGTGGCAGTCCGGCGTATTGCTGGCCGCGTTGGTGGTGGTATCGCTGATCATTTCCTACGTCACCGCACCGGCCGCCAATTCCGCGCGCGATGCCGCTGATTGCGGCGTGGATGTCATGAGCGATGCGGCACCGGTCAAAACCAAGCCGACCCGCCCCGGGGAATGGCTGGAACACAGCCCGCTGCTGATCCTGCTGCTGGTTGCGCTGGCCGCTGGCTGGTTGATCCACGAATTCAGCACCAAACCGGCGATCCAGGCCATCTCCGGCTTGAACACCTACAACCTGCTGTTCCTGATGGCCGGTGCGTTGCTGCATTGGCGCCCGCGCAGTTTCCTCGATGCGGTCTCACGCGCCGTGCCCTCGACCACCGGCGTGCTGATCCAGTTCCCGCTGTACGGCTCCATCGCCGCCATCATGACCACGGTCAACGGCAGTGAAGGCCATAGCGTGGCCCACATCATCTCCACCTTCTTCACCCAGATCGCCAGCCACGATACCTACGCGCTGCTGATGGGCAGCTACTCGGCGGTGCTCGGCTTCTTCATTCCGTCCGGCGGCGGCAAGTGGATCATCGAAGCGCCCTACGTGATGCAGGTAGCCAACGACCTGCACTACCACCTCGGCTGGTCGGTGCAGATCTACAACGCCGCCGAAGCCCTGCCCAACCTGATCAACCCGTTCTACATGCTGCCGCTGCTCGGCGTACTCGGCCTGAAGGCCCGCGACCTGATCGGCTTCACCTTCGTGCAGCTGCTGGTGCACACCCCGCTGGTGCTGCTGCTGTTGTGGGCACTGGGTGCGACGCTGGCGTATACACCGCCCGTAATGCCCTGATCGATTGCTGCAACGATTTAAATAAGAACGCCACGCAATGCGTGGCGTTCTTATTTCTGCACCCTGTAGTGCCGAGCCATGCTCGGCAGGAGCTTTCCAAGCAATCAAAGCGACAACCGCACAGGCGCTTCAACAATGTAACCACAGCGCCGAAGTCAGCTGAATATCACCTTGGTGCCATCAACCTTCAATGTGCCCGCCTTCTTCAGACCCACGATCAGCGCATCAATCTCCTGAGTATTGATCTGATTTTGAAAATTGGACGCGATGTGTTTCTTCAGCGCCGCCAGAGTTCCAGGCTTACCACTTGTCATTTTTGCCAACAGCGCCTTCATTCGAGCGAGCTTTTCTGCCGCTGTCATCGCCTTCGCCTGTACAGCCTTCTTGGCCACGGCAACCGCAGGCTTCTTGGCGGGCGGTTGGGCCTTTTCAACTACAACCGTCACTTTCTTCGCATTCGCTTTTTCAGCGGCCTTTGACGCAGACACCACAGGCTTGTCGGCGAGTACGGGCTTGAACAGCGGCATATCACCAACCGCTGCCGATCGGCAGGCAAGAATCTTCTTCGTCTTCAGATGCTGTACCAGAGGATCGAATCCGGTGTCCTTGGAGATGATGTGGAAGAACCCACGTGGGTCGACTTTCGCCAACTGTCCGATATGGAAGGCGATATGGAAATCCAAGGCATTGGAACCATTGCCAGATATCCGCACATAGTCGGCGCGCTCGCGCATGACCTGCATCTGGATTGCCAGTTCTGACGACAGTTTGGTCTGCGCGGCACCAACGAATACCCAGAGACGGACGTCCTCTCGATCAAGCAGATTCAGATCGGTCGGCTGGACGTTCTCGTGATCGACCAACACGTAGTTGATGCGCCGGTTCTCCAACGGCACCGCCATCGCAACAGCTTCTATTTGCATTCCCTGCAATTCCCAATGCCGCCCCGTTTCGAATCTTCGCCCAGCATTGTCCGTTTGCCAAACCGCATCCTTGAACTGAACACATTCAGCCCATCGTTCCCAACGCAGTTTCAGCAAAACGGCAAATGACCTCCAGCCCATTGCATCCCCAGCTGCAACTGCCACGATTCCCTCACCACCACCCTTCTGGAACCGGCCATGCTGTCAGCTGCACTACGCGTGTTTGTTGTGGGAATGCTCTGCGTTGCCGGCAACGCCGCAGCGGCGCCACCGGACGCGGCCACCCTGCAAGCCATCGAGGCGACCGCATACGACTATATGGACGGCCAGCTGGAAGGCGATGTCGCACGGGTGACGCGGGCACTGCATCCGGATCTGGCCAAGCGCAATCTCGTTGCCAATCCGAATGAAACCCTGGGCCTGGGCCGGATGAGCTCGGATGAGTTGATCCGCTTCACCCGCCAGGGCGCGCTGAAGACGCCGCGCGAGCAGTGGCAGCGGACGGTGACGGTGCTGCAGGTGGATGAGGACATTGCCACGGTGCGGCTGGAGAGCCCTTGGTTCATTGATCACCTGCAGATGGGCCGGTTTGATGGGCGCTGGGTGATCGTCAATGCGTTGTGGCATCGGAAGGTGCGGGGTGGTTGAGTTGGGTGGTTTGGCCTTTGGGTCTACGTGCTAGGAGCTTTCCCCCACCCCAACCCCTCCCCCGTGAACGGGAGAGGGGCTCTACTTCGGCGAGTGTTTTTTTAACGGACACTGAACAGAGCTGGCAAACCCCGTTATCGTATGCGGCTTCCAACCGCCGCCGCGCCAGCCATGAGCCAGACCGAAGTCGTGCATTCCACTTCCGAACACGGTGCCTGCGAAAACTGCCGCACGCCGTTGCAGGGCCATTACTGCCATGGCTGCGGGCAGTCGGCGCATAACCCGCTGAAGAATTTCGGGCATGCGGTCGAAGAGGTGTTCGAATCGTTCTGGCATCTGGATGGGCGCATTTTCCGCACCCTGCGCGATCTGCTGGTGCCGGGCCGGATCGCCGTCAACTTCCTCAAGGGTCAGCGCGTCGGCTATGTGCAGCCGCTGCGGCTGTTCGTGATCCTTACGCTGTTCACCTTCTTCGTCGGCAAGCTGACCCTGCACAGCGATGACTTCGGCACCGGCAGCAACGCCGATCCGGCCTTCGCCAAGGCGCAGACCGTGGCCGAGGTGGAAGCCGTGCGCGCCACCCAGGTGGCGCAGATCGAACAACAGCAGAAGACAAATCCTGCGGCCGCGCCAGCGCTTGCCATTGCCATGGCAGCGATCAACACCTCAGCTGCGCAACGCAGCGCGGAACTCGAAGCAAACGCGCAGCCATCCGCACGCAGCGCTACCGACTCGGCGCTGGCGCGTTCTGACGAGGCTGCCGAGCGTGTCAGTGCGGAGAAAAAAGCAGTCTTCATCAATGTGCCGATCAACGGCAAACCCTGGGACCCGGAAACCAATCCCGTCGTGCTGGCTGGCTGGCCGAAGTTCGTCAGCAACTGGCTCAATCGTCGGCTAGCCAACGGCCAAGCCAACGTCGAACGCATGGGTAGCAAGACCGATCTGTATGTGCAGGCCATCCTGACTTCACTGCCCGGTGCGCTGTTCTTCCTGATGCCGATCTTCGCGCTGGTGTTGCGCGTGGCTTACATCATGCGACGGCCGATGGGTTACCTCGAACACCTTGTGGTGGCGCTATACAGCCACTGCTGGCTGATGCTGGTGCTGTTGACCACCTTCCTCATCGCCGGTATCAGCGGTGCAATCGGCAATGCGGTGGTCAGCTCGATTTGTGCCTGGCTGTATGTGCTGTTGTGGCTTGCTGTGCCGGTATATCTATTCTGGATGCAGCAGCGCGTGTATGGCGGCAACCCGATCCTGACCCTGCTGCGCTACAGCTTCATCGGTTTCATCTATTTCTTCCTGGTCACCTTCGTGGTGATGTACGCGGTGCTGGCCGGCGTGTCGGCTTGAACCCGGCCTAGGCCTGCGTTGCCTGCATCCAGCCCTTGCGTGCAGCGGCTGGAAGGAAGCTCCAGGCAACAAAGCGACTCTGCTTGTTGCCCTGTGACATCGCCACTTCACGCACCTCGGCCACACCGGCCTTGGTCAGTTGTTTGTGGATGTCGGCCAGGTGCTCGCTCTTGGCCACCAACGAGCTGAACCACAGCACCTGATTCTGGATATCCACGCTCTCGCGGATCATCCGCCGCAGGAATGAGGCCTCACCACCGGTGCACCACAGCTCGTTGGCCTGGCCACCGAAGTTCAGCGTAGGGGCCTTGCGGCTGCCTGCCTGCGCGCCACCGAGATTGCGCAGCTTGCGCTGACTGCCCTGCGCGGCCTCCTTGGCCGACGCATGGAACGGCGGATTGCACAGGGTCAGGTGGAAGCGCTCATCGGCCTGCAGCAGGCCAGCGAACAGATTGCCACGCGCATGCTGCTGACGCAGTTCGATGAGATGACCGAGGCCATTGGCCTGCACATTGGCATTGGCGGCCTGCAGCGCATCCGCATCGATATCGCTGCCAAGGAAACGCCAGCCGTACTCGGCCTGGCCCAGCAACGGATAGATGCAGTTGGCGCCAACACCGATATCTAGCGCGCGCACGTTCGGGCCGCGTGGAATCACGCCGTCGTTGTCTGCAGCCAGCAGATCGGCCAGACCATGCAGGTAGTCCACCCGGCCCGGCACTGGCGGGCACAGATAACCGTCCGGGATATCCCAATGCTGGATGCCGTAGTCGCTGGCGAGCAGCGCGCGGTTGAGTTCGCGCACGGCAGCCGGGTTGCTGAAGTCGATGCTGTCAGTGCCGGCCGGGGTGCGGACCAGGTGCGCGCGCAAAGCGGGATTCGCCGCAACCAGGCGCACCAGGTCATAACGGCCTTGATGGCGGTTGCGGGGATGCAGCAGCGGCTGTGCCGGTGTGGCAGCGGGCTTGGCGCGCGGACGTTGATACGAAGAAGTCATGTGCTTATTGGATGCCAAGAGCAACAAACCGGAGGCTTTGGTTGTTTGTGGGAGCGGCGTCAGCCGCGAAGCGCGTACATCATCAGATGGCACACGCTGCCTGCGCTTCAACAACCTCGGCTTCGCGGCTTACGCCGCTCCCACAAGGTGGGATGCGGGCACCGCCAGCTGCAACAGCCTTCTACAGCTCCAAACCATGCACGTTCTGCAGCAGCTGCGCGCCGTGCTCACCCACGCGCAGCGCGAGCGTCGCGGCAATCGCCGCATACGCATCACGCAGCACTTCGGCTTCGTTCTGGCTGGCGTCGATGACCTGCTTGTTGGGCAGCTCCAGCTGCTGGAAGATCAGCCGGCAACGCTCAAGGTTCTGCGCGGTCTCGAAGTGGTTGGGCTTGTCGCCACGGGCGCGGATGCGCTCCAGGCCCTGCTCCGGCTGCAGGTCCAGCAACAGCAGCAGGTTCGGGCGCGGCGCGAAATCGTTGGCCTGCAGCATCTCGTCCAGCGGCAGGCCGGCGGCGCCCTGATAGGCCACCATCGACGGGAAGTAGCGGTCGAGGATGACGACCTCGCCACGGGCCAGGGCCGGGACGATGACCTCTTCCACGTGCTGGCGACGGTCGTGCAGCAGGTATTCCACCTCCTGCTCCGGGCTCAGCCGGCCGGTGGCGGCGGTAGCGCGCAGGCGGGTGCCCCAGGGGCCGTTGGTCGGTTCCTTGCCCAGTACCACCTGTGCCCCTGCAGCGCGCAGGTGCTGGGCCAAGGTGTGGGCGAGCGTGGTCTTGCCAGCGCCATCAATGCCTTCGATGGCAATGAGCAGGCCGCCGGGAATCTGTTGGTTATCCATGGGCGCTACTTTAATCGGAACCGGCCGATATCGCGCGGCTTGACGCCGCTGCCGCCATGCCGGGAACAGTCGGTTATCAGCGCGTGGGCGCGATACAGCCGTGGATCGCGCAGTACTCAGCCGCCCGCTTCTGCTCGTCCTCGGTCAGCTCCGGCGGTGGCCGGGCTACGGCGGACTGGATCTGGTCGGGGCCGCCGGTCAGCTTGTTCAGCCCCTGCGCGGCCTTCATCAAGCCGTAGCCGATGCCCATCATCAGGTACCCACCGCTCATACCGACCTGTTCGGGCGTGGGGGGTTCGCTCCAGTTCTTGCTGAAGCGGTTGGGCGCGGCCTGGACCGGGTTCTTGAAGCGGTACAGGTCCAGCGGCTCGTCATCCTCGGGCTTGATGGCGCGTACTTCGCCCAGGGTGGTGACGTTGCCTTGTGCCGGCACTTCAACAGCATCGCTTGGCTCGGACTGCGCGTTGGCGGCAGGTTCTGGTTCGGCAACTACGGCACCGGGAGGCGCGGCAGGCGCGGCAGGCGCGCTTGCCGGCACGGCTTGCTGCGCCTGTGCCATCCCCGCCAGCATCATGCCGGCCAACAATGTGCTCCATTTTGCCGGTAATGCCACAGCCATCCACCCTGCCTGTTGCGTGTCGACGTCAGCATACGCAGGCGCTGCTTCAGTTTTTGTTGGAACCGCGCTGCTCGTTCAGCATGTCGTAATGCCAATGGGTCTCACGGCGTGAGACACCGTTATGCTTCCATGACACTCTTTGATCGGCAGTTGTGTGCATGGCGTTTTCCCTCGCTCCCCGCACCGAAGCCAGCGAACGGGCGCTGGCAACCACCGATGGCCTGCCATCGCGTGACGGCTCGCTGCTCGGCCAGCGCCTGGCCCGGCGCTACAAGGACCGGGTCACTGGCAGCTTCACCATCCCCGGCCGCGAAGGCAGCTATGCGCCGATTCCCGATGATGTGCCCGAGGCGCTGAAAGCCGCATTGAAGGCGCGCGGTATCGAGCAGCTGTACTCGCATCAGGCCGAGGCCTGGGACGCCACCCAGCGCGGTGAGCACGTTGCCATCGTCACCCCCACCGCCTCTGGCAAGTCGCTGTGCTACACGCTGCCGGTGGTAAGTGCGGCGATGCAGGGCAATGCCAAGGCGCTGTACCTGTTCCCGACCAAGGCGCTGGCGCAGGACCAGGTCGCCGAGCTGCTGGAGCTCAACCGGGCGGGTGATCTCGGCGTCAAGGCGTTCACCTTCGACGGTGATACGCCCGGCGATGCACGGCAGGCGATCCGCCTGCACGGCGACATCGTGGTCAGCAACCCGGACATGCTGCATCAGGCGATCCTGCCGCATCACACCAAGTGGGCGCAGTTCTTCGAGAACCTGCGCTATGTAGTGATCGACGAGATCCACACCTATCGCGGTGTGTTCGGCAGCCATGTCACCAATGTGATCCGCCGGCTCAAGCGCATCTGCGCGTTCTATGGCGTGCAACCGCAGTTCATCCTGTGCTCGGCCACCATCGGCAACCCGCATGCGCACGCCGAGGCGCTGGTGGAAGAGAAGGTGCATGCGATCACCGAGTCCGGCGCGCCCACCGGGCCCAAGCACGTGCTGCTGTGGAACCCGCCGGTGATCAATCCGGATCTGGGCCTGCGCGCCTCGGCGCGTTCGCAGGCCAACCGCATCGCACGCATCGCGATCAAGAGCGGCTTGAAGACACTGGTATTCGCACAGACACGCTTGATGGTGGAAGTGCTGACCAAGTATCTGAAAGACATCTTCGACAACGACCCGCGCAAGCCGGCACGCATCCGCGCCTACCGCGGCGGTTACCTGCCGACCGAGCGCCGCGAGGTGGAACGGGCGATGCGCGCTGGCAATATCGACGGCATCGTCAGCACCTCGGCGCTGGAGCTGGGTGTGGATATCGGCGCGCTCGACGTGGTCATCCTCAACGGCTACCCCGGCAGCGTTGCGGCGACGTGGCAGCGCTTCGGCCGTGCCGGTCGCCGCCAACAGGCCGCGCTGGGCGTGATGGTGGCCAGCAGCCAGCCGCTGGATCAGTACGTGGTGCGGCATCCGGATTTCTTTGCCAACGCCACGCCCGAGCACGCACGCATTTCGCCCGACCAGCCGCTGATCCTGTTCGACCACATCCGCTGCGCCGCCTTCGAGCTGCCCTTCCTGGCCGGTGAACCGTTCGGGCCGATCGATCCGCTGGTGTTCCTGCAGGCGCTGGCCGAGACCGAAGTGGTGCACCAGGAAGGCGACCGCTGGGAGTGGATCGCCGACAGCTATCCCGCCAATGCGGTAAGCCTGCGCGCGGTGGCCGATGGCAACTTCGTGGTGGTGGACCGCAGCGACGGCAAGCAGCAGATCATCGCCGAGGTGGATTATTCCGCCGCCGCGCTGACCCTGTACGAAGGCGCCATCCACATGGTGCAGAGCACGCCATATCAAGTGGAGCGTTTGGATTGGGACGGTCGCAAGGCCTATGTCACCCGCACGCATGTGGATTACTACACCGACAGCATCGACTACACCAAGCTGAAGGTGCTGGACCGCTTTGACGGCGACGGTGCCGGCCGCGGTGACTCGCACCACGGCGAAGTGCATGTGGTTCGCCGCGTGGCCGGCTACAAGAAAATCCGTTACTACACGCACGAGAACATCGGCTACGGCCCGGTCAACCTGCCCGATCAGGAGCTGCACACCACCTCGGTGTGGTGGCAGCTGCCGCAGGCCACGCTGCTGCGCAGCTTCGCGCAGAAGCAGGATGCGCTGGATGGCTTCCTCGGCGCCGCCTATGCGCTGCACATCGTCGCCACCGTCGCGGTGATGGCCGATGCACGCGATCTGCAGAAAGCCGTGGGCAATGGTGACGGCGCCTGGTTTGCGGTGGCCGACCAGACCGGCCGTGGCCAGCTGCGCGGCAATGAAGCCGGCGAAGCCACGGTGGAACTGATGCAAAGTTTCGTGCCCACGGTGTACCTGTACGACAACTTCCCCGGCGGTGTGGGCCTGAGCGAACCGCTGTGGCAGCGCCAGGGCGAGCTGGTGCAGCGTGCCTTGGAACTGGTGGAGCGTTGCGACTGCAATGCCGGCTGCCCGGCCTGCGTTGGCCCGGTATTGGCTGCACAGGAAGAAGAGAAAGGGCCAACACCACGCTCATTGGCGCTGACCGTGTTGTCGCTGCTTTCGGCCGAGCGTTGCGATCAAGTGCCAACCATCGTCGTCGACGAGGCACTCGACCTGCTGCCATGAGCATCAGCCTGGACAAACTGAAAGCCCTGCGCAAGCAGGCGGGGCTGGCGACGGCGCCGCCTGCAGGGCCCGCAGCGCCCATGCCTGTTGTGGGAGCGGCGTCAGCCGCGAAGCCACCAATGGAGAACGCTGCAGCAGTGTCTGTTCCGCTGGAAGCATCTGGTTCTTCTCCGGCTTCGGATGCAGCACCGGCTTCGCGGCTGACGCCGCTCCCACAAGAGCAGGGGCAGCAGTCTTCCGTATTCGGCTGGGTCGATCAGATCAAGCACAAACCTGCAGTCCCGCAGGACGGCGCAGCGTTACGACGTTTGTTGGCCACACGTAATCGCGCCATCGCACCGACACAGCCAGTCGAACGCGGTCCGGTTGATCGCGATCTACCCGGCACCGAGATCGCACCCGGCCTGCACCTGATCGAAACCTTCATCCCGCAGGCGATTCCAACGCAGCCGCTGTCACTTGCTTTCAGCAAGCGCCCTGAGGAAAGCGTCGCGCCACAGGACCTACTGTTCTTCGACACAGAAACCACCGGTCTGGCTGGCGGCACCGGAACCCGCGCCTTCATGATCGGCGCCGCCGATTGGCATCACGATGCAGCGCGCGGTGAAGGCCTGCGCGTGCGCCAGCTGCTGATGTCGACGATGGGCGCGGAGAGCGCGATGCTGGAGTTGTTTGCCAGCTGGCTGTCACCGGCTACGGTGCTGTCCAGCTACAACGGCCGCTGTTATGACGCGCCGTTGTTGAAGACACGTTACCGGCTGGCGCGGCGCGGTGATCCGATCTCCGCATTGGATCATGTTGATCTGCTGTTCCCCACCCGCCGCCGCTATCGCGGTACCTGGGAAAACTGCCGGCTTGCGACCATCGAACGGCAGTTGCTGTTGATAGCACGCGAGGATGACTTGCCGGGTTCGGAAGCGCCTGCAGCGTGGTTGAGCTATCTACGCGGTGGCAGCGCGCGCAATCTGCGCCGTGTTGGTGAACACAATCACCAGGACGTGGTGACTTTGGCGCTGCTGTTCCTGCGGCTGGTACAGGCGGAAGCGGATGAACGGGCGGAATTGGCGCTGGAGGCTGAGGGCTGAGTTTCAGTCGCTCGTCAGATTCTGCTTGAAGAGCTTACCCCTCCCCAGCCCTCCCCTTGGCTGCGCCAAAGGGAGGGAGCAGAGCTTGGCCCCCTCCCTTTCGCCGTAGGCGAAGGGGAGGGCTGGGGAGGGGTGCTTTTGCTGTAGCTCTAAAGCCAAGCTCAGCAAACCCTCCCAAAACATCACCCGCCAAGCGGCCGCGCAGTTCCACTGCTGATCGCTTCACGGATCAGCTGCTCCGCATCACGATTGGCCTTGACACTGACCGCCGCCTGCTGCCGGCCCAACTCAGCCTGCTGCTTGCCCAATTCCCTCTGCTGTGCAGCCAGGCTTTCCATCTCCGCACGCATTGCCGGGTTCTCCATTTCCTCGCGTGCCTGTTCCAGCTTGCGGCGCGCTGCTTCAGATGCACGGCGCTGCGCATCACTGCGTTCACCCGAACTCAGTGCCAGCTCCGCCTGTTCACTCGCCAGTTCACCAATCCGCGCGCCGATCTCGCCCATGCGCTCACCGATCTGCCCCTGACGATCACCCAACGCTCCCTGACGGTCACCCAGGCGGCCCTGCGCATCACCCAGACGCACGCTTTCGGCATACAGCTGCTCAAAGCGCGACAGGGTTGCCGCATCGCGCACCACATAGCGTTTGCCATCACGGCGCACCAGCAGCACCCCCTTGCCATCGTCCAGCTTCTTGGCTTCGCGCAGATCCGCAACGGTGCCATTCATGACGTTGTGGTTGCCCTTGATCAGCACATAGCCATCGTCGTTGTATCTGTTTGAAAGGTGAATCACACCCTGCGTGCGCAGCGGTTCGGCAGGGGCTGGTGGAGCCGCCGGCGGTGCGGGTGGCACCACCAACGCTGGTGGTGCCGGCGGCGCAGGCGGCGCGACTGGTACAGCGGCACCGGCAACCACCGTGCGTGTCACCGAACGTGCAACCGGTGCGGTTGGCGCCACCGGTGCGGCGGGCGCGGCCAGAGGGGCCGGCGGTGCGGGCGGCACAGGCGGTGCCGGCATCGCCACCAGACGCAGCGGTGCCACGCCGATCACGGCGACAGCAGCAATGATCAAGGCCGCACCGACGCGCGGGAAAGATGAAGTGTCCTGCAACATGAGCAATCTCCGCTTGAGGCTTAGGAAGGTCGGCGACGCGCTGGCCAAACCAGCGCCGGGCCTGGGAGCAACGCCCAACTGCAACAGCAGGCGTCCATAGTGTTGGCGGCAGTGCCGGTCACCGGCGACCACCGCGGCATCCACCGCTGCTTCGCGGGCAATGCCGTATTCGCGGGCGGCCAGATGCACCACCGGATGGAAGAAGAACAGGTGCTGAGCCAGTGCAGGCACCAGACCCAGCCACAGGTCATGGCGTTGCAGATGCACCAGCTCGTGGGTCAAAGCCATATCCAGCTGGTCATCGCCCATGCGCTGCAGCCCACGCGCAGGCAGCAGCAACACCGGGCGCCATGGACCGATCAACTGCGGCGAATCGATCGCATTGCTGAGCATCAGCCGTGGTGCGCGTCGCAGGCCGTGTGCTTCAGCAGCCAGCGCGAGCGCTGCGTTGAGCTTGTGATCGTGGCAGGGCTGCGCGACACGAAGCAGGGCGCGACTGGAGCGATACGCCAGCGCGGTGCGCAAGGCCATCACAAGTACACCGGCGGCCCACATCGCCATCAGCACCAGGCTCCATGACCAGCTGCTGTCCGCAGGCAAAGGCTGCATCACGATGATCGGCGCGGCTGTCACAGGTGCCGTTGTCACCGGTGCAGCAGTTGCGACGGCCTGCACCACTATCGGCGCAGCATCGACTGCAGGCAGCAGCGGCAGCTCCAACGGTGACGCCCAGAACAGGCCAACCACAGCCTGCAAGGCCACCAGCCACCACAGCGCGCATTGGGTGCTGGCCGGCAGACGTCGCACGTAGCGGCACAACAGCCACACAAGACCTGCCAACAGCGCGGTCTGCACGCTGGTCGCCAACAGGCGGCTGCCCAACAATTCAAGGGTCATCGACATGGCTCAATCCTCCCGGCGCTGCGACTGCAGCTTGCTGACCAGCGCTTCCAGTTCGGCCAGTTCGTTGTCGCTGACCTCGGCCTTCTCCGACATCCACGCCACGAACGGCGAGATCGAACCCTGCAGGGTCTTTTCGACGAAGCTGCCAACCGCGCCGTTGACCACTTCCTGCTGTTCGGCAGTGGAGCTGTAGCGGTACACGCCCTCGTCCTGCTCGCGCTGCAGATAGCCCTTGGTACGCAGGCGCTCCATCATCGTCAGCACGGTGGAACGAGCCAACCCGCGGGCCTCACCAAAGCGCGCGGCTACCTCGCCGACGCTGGTGGGTTCGTTCTCTCCGATGTACTGCAACAGGGCCAGTTCCTGGTCCCCGATGGTCTTGCGGCGCATGGCCGTCTCCGTGACTACATTTGTCGTCACGTTAGATCTGCCTACACTTGTAGTCAATAGCCCGAATGGCACCCTGACCGCTGCCGGGCTGAATGATTCAGCTCACCGCGCTGTCGATCTGCCAGCGCGCGAACTCGCTTTCAAACTCGGCCAGGCTGAGCAGGCCGAGACAAGCATGGGCGCCGACTGGCAATCCCTCGCCACGGGCAAAGCGGCGCGCCAGCAGCACGGCCGCGAGGGTGGGAATCTCCGGGCCGTGCAGCATTGGCGCGGTCAGATCCCAATGCACGGTGTGCTGCAGGCCGCCGCGTTGGCCACGCAGGGTGATGCGCATGCCGCCCAGATCGGTGCCAAAGCGATCAAACCAGCGTCCGGCGCGGGCAAACACGCCGGCCAGCGCTTCCATTGGTAATGGCAAACCGTGGCGGCGCAGCCAAGCCAGAGTCGCCAGACAACGTGAGAGGAACTTCAACTCCAGCGCCGCGCGAAAGCGTACCGTCGCCACGCCCGGATAGCGCTGCACCAACAACGTGTGGTCGGGCACATCGCAAGGCGAGGCCAATCGCGGACCGATGCGGGCGAAGCGCACCGGCTGCGGCTCGGCCCAGCCGATCACCGTCTGCCAGCGCCCATCCACCCAGCACTCGAACGGCTTGCCGCAGTACGACAGCACCGCGCGCACCGTAGCCATGCCCAGCGGTGTGGCCTGAGCCGGTGCGATCACCATGTCGATGCTGTGCAGTTGATCGAACTGCGGGGCGAGTGCATCCACGACCGCGCCGGACAGCGCCGGCAAGGTGCTGGCGCCGCTGATCGCGCTGCGCTGGGTCTGCTCTGCCAAGGCCTGCAGCTGCTGTGGGAAGTCGGCGACAAAATCGCGGCCATCGGCCAGATCGATGTAGTGCATGCCAGCGCGCAGGCAAGCCTGTGCAACGTCGTAACCCTGGCCCTGGAAGGGACCGGCGGTATGGATGACCAGTGCCGCCTGCGTATTGGCGAGTTGAGCCTCGAAGTCAGCCGCAGCGGTATCCAGCCGGCACAGTTCGATGGTCGCCAGATCCACACCCGGCAGATTGGCTGCCGCCTGCCCGGGATTGCGGCCGGCAGCGATCACCTTGATACCCGGCGTGATGGCCAGTGCACGCACGATGCGCGCGCCGAAATGGCCGTAACCACCCAACACTAGAACACGACAGCTTTCCTGCTGCGACATCGGATCTTCCTGCGTTGATTGCTGGGTGGATTATCAGCGAGGAACGAGCAGCTTTGACCCCTCCCCTTTGGCGCAGCCAAGGGGGAGGTTGGGAGGGGGTGGCTTTGGCTGCTGCTTGTACACGTTGTTCAACGCCCCGGTGAAGAGCACCCCTCCCCAGCCCTCCCCTGCGCGCTGCGCAAGGGAGGGAGCAGATTTGCAGCAGGCGGGCTCTTCATCCAGCTCTTACACCTGCGGCAGCACCCTGCATGCACACCCCCAGTTGGAGTCCGCCATGTATCGGATGCTGGTCATCGCCAGTTTCAGTGCCATCGTCGCCACTGCCTGCAGCACCACCCAAGTCAGTCAGGTGCAGCCCATCGATGGCGTCATCTCCGGCCAATGCCATACCGACATGGTGCGCGGTGCGGTCGGCCTCGCGGCAGCGCCCGGTACCGTAGAACGTGCGCGCGTGGACAGCGACAGCCTGCAGGTGAATGTGGTGCGTGGCAGCGGGGACAACACCAGCAGCGCCACACCACCCAGCAGCGGTGGCGAACGTCTGACCATCGAGGTGGGTCGCACCAACAACATCACCGCGCTGCGCTGCGGCTGAGACGACTGCTGTCGAAACGCGTGTTGAACCGCGCAGCACAGGCGTGGAACGGCCAAGGTCAGTTGCTTACAGCAAAGCCGTGCCACTCACGCTCGCAACAGACACAGCTACGCATGAGTGTCGCGCAATCTGGTGCGACGCAGCGTCAACACTTCCTCACTTGGCGATATGCTTGGGCTGACCCTCAATAGCTTGGAGTTCCGATGCAATTCCCGTCGACGCCGCGCGCCCTGCGCCGCCCCGCCGCCCTGATTGCCACCGCTGCACTGATGCTGGCCCTGAGCGCCTGCACAAAGCCGGCCCCGGAAGAACAGGATGAGGCACTGAACCAATCCCAGCAGGCCGCTGAAGCCGCCGCTGCGCCCGCTGAAGCAACGCCGCCGCCGGGCGCCTGCGATGCCAGCCAGGTGCAGGGTCTGGTCGGCCAGACCTATACCGATGCCATGCAGGCCCAGGCCAAGGAAGATGCCGGTGCCAGCGATGTACGCGTGCTCAAGCCCAACCAGCCGGTCACGATGGAGTTCATCGGTGAGCGCCTGAACATCGAACTTGATGAAAAGGGCACGATCAGCGGCGTCCGCTGCGGCTGAATTGGCATCGCCAAAGCCTTGCTGGGCAAGGCTTTGGTTGCGCTCGCAACGATGTATTGCGGCGTTGCAACAACTGTGATTTAGTCGAGCCATCCGGTGACCTCAAGGTGCGCTCCAGGTAGAGCACGTTGCGTCCATTGGATGGGCGCGAGGGCGCTTGGGTCGGGCGTATACGCCGCAACGGCGTACGTCGGGTCTTACCCCAACGGCACGACGCGATCCATCTGATGTGCATGACGTGCTCAGCGAGCGGGCAGGAGTGTCGCCGCTCACCTGAATCGCATCGAGGCACAGATGGCAGTCCGCACCCCGCAAGGGCTTTACGACCCGCAAGACGAACGCGACGCCTGTGGTTTCGGCATGGTCGCCCAGCTCGACGACCAGCCATCGCGCCTGTTGGTGGATACCGCCATCGCTGCGCTGTCGCGCATGACCCACCGCGGTGGTGTCGCCGCCGACGGCCTCACCGGCGACGGCTGCGGCCTGCTGCTGCGCAAGCCCACGGTGTTCCTGCGCCAGCTGGCCGAAGAAGCTGGCATCGCGCTCGGCCCCAACTTCGCTGCTGGCGTGGTGTTCCTGCCGCACGATGCTGACGCCGCGCAGCGATGTCGCGCCGAATTGGATGCACAGCTGCGCGCCGCCGGCTGCCATCCGCGCGGTTGGCGTGAAGTCCCAACCGATGACAGCGTTTGTGGTCAGTTGGCGCGTGACACGCTGCCGAAGATCGAACAGGTGTTCGTCGATGCCGACATCGAGCAGAGCGCCGAACAATTCGCGCTGGCGCTGTTCATGGCCCGCCGCCGCAGCGAACAGACCCTCCGCGACGTCGCCGACTACTACGTCACCACGCTCAGCGCCGAGTCCATCAGTTACAAGGGCATGGTGCTGCCGGACAAGCTGAGCACCTTCTTCCCCGACCTGCAGCGCCACGAACTGGCATCCAGCGTGGTGGTGTTCCACCAGCGCTTCTCCACCAACACGATGCCGCGCTGGCCGCTGGCCCATCCGTTCCGCATGCTCGCCCACAACGGCGAGATCAACACCATCGAAGGCAACCGTCACTGGGCGCAGGCGCGCAGCAAGGTGTGGAAGACGCCGAAGTTCGACATCGCCGAGCTCGACCCGGTGATCTCGATGCACGGCTCCGATTCGCAAAGCATGGACAACATGCTGGAGCTGATGGTGGCCGGCGGCATGGAGCTGATTCAGGCGCTGCGCATCCTGGTGCCGCCGGCAACGCAATCGTTGGAATTCAAGGACGCTGACCTCGCCGCGTTCTACGAGTTCTATGGCTTGAACAGCGAGCCGTGGGATGGCCCGGCCGGCATCGTCGCCTGCGACGGCCGCTATGCCGCCTGCACGCTTGACCGCAACGGCCTGCGCCCGGCGCGCTGGATGCTGACCTCCGACCGCCACTTCCTGGTCGCCTCCGAAGCCGGTGTCTGGGAAGTGCCGACCGAGCGCGTGGTGCGCAAGGGCAAGCTCGGCCCGGGCCAGATGATGGCCATCGACCTCAAGCGTGGCGACCTGCTCGACTCGGAAGCCATCGACCGCATCAACCGTGCACGTGCGCCCTACAAGCAATGGCTGCATCAGGGCGTGACCTACCTGCAGACCGAGCTGATCGATCCCTCGCTGGCCGAGGAACCGTTCGACGAAGCGACACTGCGCAGCTACCACAAGCTGTTCCAGCTCACGACCGAAGAACTCGAGCAGGTGCTGCGGCCGCTGGCCGAGACCGGCCAGGAAGCCACCGGTTCGATGGGCGATGACACGCCGATTGCCGTGCTCAGCCGCCATACCCGGCCGCTGTACGACTACTTCCGCCAGGCCTTCGCGCAGGTCACCAACCCGCCGATCGATCCGCTGCGCGAAGAGTGCGCGATGTCGCTGACCACCCAGCTCGGCAAGGAGACCAACATCTTCCACGCCGGTGCGGAGACGGTGAACCACGTCATCCTCAACTCGCCGGTGCTGAGCCAGCGCAAGCTGCGCCAGCTGCTGAAGATGGACCAGTACGTCGAGCGCAACCGTTTGATCGACCTGTCCTACAGCGTCGAAGAAGGCTTGAAGGCCGGCATCGAGCGCATCTGTGCCGAGTGCGAGCAGGCCGCGCGCGACGGCGTGGTAATGCTGCTGCTGTCCGACCGCTACCCGGTCGCCGACCGCCCGATGGTGCACGCACTGCTGGCCACCAGCGCCGTGCATCACCATCTGTCCAGGGTCGGCCTGCGTTGCGACGTCAACCTGATTCTGGAAACCGGCACCGCCCGCGACGCGCACCACATGGCCTGCCTGCTGGGCTTCGGTGCGACCGCGGTGTATCCGTACCTGGCCTACCAGACGCTGTTCGATCTTGGCCGGCGCGGCATCCTGCTGCTGAAGAAGGGCGGTGAGGTTTCACAGATCGGCCGCAGTTACCGCAAGGGCATCTACAAGGGGCTGAGCAAGATCATCTCGAAGATGGGCATCTGCACCGTCGCCAGCTATCGCGGCGCGCAGCTGTTCGAGATCGTCGGCCTTGATCCGGATGTGGTTGAACTGTGCTTCCCGGATACCGCCGCACGCATCGGCGGCGTTGGCTTGGCGCGACTGGATACCGAAGCCCGCGAGCTCACCGTGCGTGCCTGGAATGACCTGGCCGAGCCGGAAGTCGGCGGCCTGCTCAAGTACGTGCATGGCGGTGAATACCACATGTACAACCCGGACGTGGTGATGACGCTGCAGCGCGCCTCGCGCACCGGCGACGCCGAAGACTGGCGCAAGTACATGGACGCGGTGCATTCGCGCCCGACCTCGGCGCTGCGCGATCTGCTGCAGCTCAAGCCGGCAGCAACGCCGGTGCCGCTGGACGAAGTGGAACCGGCCGAAGCGCTGTTCAAGCGTTTCGATACCGCCGCTATTTCGCTGGGCGCGCTGTCACCGGAAGCGCACGAAGCGCTGGCGATTGCGATGAACCGTCTCGGCGGCCGCTCCAACTCCGGCGAAGGCGGCGAAGATCCCGCACGCTATGGCACCGAGAAGCGTTCCAAGATCAAGCAGGTTGCTTCCGGCCGCTTCGGCGTCACCGCCGAATACCTGGTCAACGCCGAAGTGCTGCAGATCAAGGTCGCACAGGGCGCCAAGCCCGGCGAAGGTGGCCAGCTGCCCGGCCACAAGGTCAACGAACTGATCGCACGCCTGCGTTACGCCAAGCCCGGTATCGGCCTTATCTCACCGCCGCCGCATCACGACATCTATTCGATCGAAGATCTGGCGCAGCTGATCTACGACTTGAAGCAGGTCAATCCGGATGCGCTGGTGTCGGTGAAGCTGGTTTCGCACGCAGGCGTCGGCACCATTGCTGCCGGCGTAGTGAAAGCTGGCGCAGATCTGATCACCGTGTCAGGCCATGACGGCGGCACCGGTGCCTCGCCGATCAGCTCGATCCGCTATGCCGGCGTGCCGTGGGAACTGGGCGTGGCCGAATCGCATCAGGCACTGGTCGGCAATGATCTGCGTAGCCGCACCATCCTGCAGACCGACGGCGGTTTGAAGACCGGTCTGGATGTGGTCAAGGCCGCGCTGCTGGGCGCCGACAGCTTCGGCTTCGGAACTGGCCCGATGATCGTGCTGGGCTGCAAGTACCTGCGCATCTGCCACCTCAACAACTGCGCCACCGGCGTCGCCACCCAGGACGAGCGCCTGCGTAGCGGCTACTTCACCGGCATGCCGGAGCGCGTGGAGAACTTCTTCCGCCTGCTCGCCGAAGAAGTGCGCGAATGGCTGTCGTACCTGGGCGTGCGTTCGCTGGATGAAATCGTCGGTCGTACCGATCTGCTGGAGCAGCTGGAAGTGTCGCCGCGCGAAGGCGTCAAGGTTGATCTGTCGCGCCTGCTGGCACCTGCCCACTACGACGGTGAGCATTGCGCCGCACAGCGCCTGTACCAGTCGCCCGACAGCCTGGCCACGCAGATGGATGTTCTGCTCGCCAGCGCCATCGCCAACAAGCAGGGCGGCGAACACCGCTTCCTGATCCATAACACCGACCGTTCGGTCGGCACGCGCCTGTCCGGCACCATCGCCCGCGCGCACGGCAACCACGGCATGAGCGAAGCGCCGTTGAGCCTGCGCTTCCGCGGCACTGCCGGGCAGAGCTTCGGTGCATTCAATGTTGGCGGTTTGAATCTGGAAGTCGAAGGCGAAGCCAACGACTACGTCGGCAAGGGCATGGCCGGTGGCCGCCTGGTGGTACGTCCGCCGCGCGGCGCCCGCTTCGAGGCACGCAACACCGCAATCATCGGCAACACCTGCCTGTACGGCGCCACCGGCGGCGAGCTGTTTGCCGCAGGGCGAGCCGGCGAACGCTTCGGCGTGCGTAATTCCGGCGCGCTGGCGGTGATTGAAGGTGCTGGCGACCACTGCTGCGAATACATGACTGACGGCGTGGTAGCGGTGCTCGGCAAGGTCGGCCTGAACTTCGGTGCCGGCTTCACTGGTGGCCTGGCCTATGTGCTCGACGTCGACCGTGATTTCGTCGACCGCTACAACCACGAGCTGATCGACATTCACCGCATCTCGACCGAAGGCTTCGAGAACCATCGCCAGCATCTGCACACCTTGATCAGCCGTCACCGCGAGTTGACCGGCAGCATCTGGGCGCAGCAGATCCTGGACGAGTTCCGCGATTACGTCGGCAAGTTCTGGTTGGTCAAACCCAAGGCCGCCAGCATCGAGTCGCTGGCCGAGTCTTTGCGCCGCGCCGCTTGACGGCTTGAGCCCCTCTCCCGCCAGCGGGAGAGAGGTTGGGGTGAGGGCAGCTTTAAAGCCCCCTCATCCGCCCCTTCGGGGCACCTTCTCCCGCCTGCGGGAGAAGGGCTCCTCCCCAGACATCACGAGTCCGCCATGAGCCGCAAGCAAGCCTTCCAATTCCTCGATCTGCCCCGCACCATGCCGCAGCGCATCCCTGTGGAATTGCGCACGTCCGGCGATTGGGGCGAGCTCTACGGCAAGTTCGACAAGGGTGACGCGCAGTACCAGGCCGGGCGCTGCCTGGATTGCGGCAACCCCTATTGCAGCTGGAAATGCCCGGTACACAACGCCATCCCGCAGTGGCTGCAGCTGGTGCAGGAAGACCGCATCCACGAAGCGGCGACGCTCTGCCATTCGACCAACCCGTTGCCGGAAGTCTGTGGCCGCGTCTGCCCGCAGGATCGTCTGTGCGAAGGCAGCTGCACGCTTGAAGAGTTCGGCGCGGTGACTATCGGCGCGGTCGAGAAGTACATCGTCGATACCGCGCTGGCCACGGGCTGGAAGCCTGATCTGCATGCCGTTGAGAGCACCGGCAAGCGCGTGGCAGTCGTTGGTGCAGGCCCCGCAGGTTTGGCCTGTGCCGATCGCCTCGCACGTGCCGGTGTACAAGCCGTGGTGTTCGACCGTTACGAACAGATCGGTGGCCTGCTGCAGTTCGGCATCCCCAGCTTCAAGCTGGACAAGAGCGTGATCGATCGTCGCCGCGAGATCCTCGAAGGCATGGGTGTTCAATTCCGTCTTGGCGTGGAGATCGGCCGCGATATCAGCATCGAGCAGTTGCAGGCCGATTACGACGCCGTGTTCCTCGGCACCGGCGCCTACCGTTACACCGATGGCGGCTTGATTGGCCAGGACCTGAAGAACGTGCTGCCTGCGCTGCCGTTCCTGGTGCAGAACAGCCGCATCGTCAGTGGCAACGACCCGAAGGGCCGGCCGATTGCCGGCTGGGAAGACCAGATCGCCCTACCCGACCTCAACGGCAAGCGCGTGGTGGTGCTCGGCGGTGGTGATACCGGCATGGACTGCGTGCGCAGCGCGATTCGTCTGGGCGCGGCCAAGGTGACCTGCGCTTACCGTCGTGATGAAGCCAATATGCCGGGCTCGGCACGCGAAGTTGCGAACGCCCGCGAAGAAGGTGTGCGCTTCCTGTTCAACCGCCAACCGCTGGCGATCGAAGCCGGCGCTGATGATGAAGTTATCGGCGTGACTGTGGTCGAGACCGAGCTCAGCCCGCCGGATGCCAATGGCCGGCGCAATGCGGTGGCCATTGATGGCAGCGAATCGCTGCTGGAAGCGGATGTGGTGATTATTGCTTTTGGCTTCTCGCCGACATTGCCGGAATGGCTTTCGTCGCAGGGCGTAGAGGCCAGCAGCAACGGTCGCATCATTGCTGGTGGTGCTACGCGCCTGCCGTTCCAGACACACAACGCGAAGCTGTTTGCCGGTGGCGATGCGGTGCGCGGCGCGGACCTGGTAGTGACGGCTGTTGCTGAAGGGCGTGACGCTGCTGAGAGCATTGTTGCTTTGTTGAAGCGGTGATTGCTGGACCGCGCTAAGAGCGCCCTCACCCCTACCCCTCTCCCGTTGAAACGGGAGAGGGGACCACATCGGTATTGTTTACCTGCCTGCTGGCTCACTGCTTCGGCCACCGCCCGCCAGTGAGCCCCGAATTCAAGCGCCAGAAAACGCGATGCGCCCTACGTGCGGTAGCTTTGGCTGCTGCTTTGGCTGCTGCTTTGGCTGCTGCTTTGGCTGTTGACTACCAGTTCGCGTAGTAGCGACCTACTCCCTTCTCCCGCTTGCGGGAGAAGGTGCCCGAACGGGCGGATGAGGGGAGCTCTTGCGGTAGCTTTGGCTCCAACGCCATCAACCAGCCGACACCCAGCTGCCCTACACTCAAGAACTCCGCATAAAGGAAAGTCGCAATGCGCATCGGTCTGGCCGCAAACCGTCTCCATCACGAAAGCGCCGACGCCGCGTTGTTCCGTTGGCTCCGCGCCAGCGAGAAAGGCATTCGCGAGCTTGGCGTCGAGTTGCACGCCGTTGGCCGCACCTACGACGCCATTGCCAGCACCCACCCGCTGCAGAACTACCCTGCACTTCAACGCTATCCAAATGGCCGCGAAGGCGGCTTGATGAAGCTGGTAGCTGAAGTGGTCGGCATGGGCACCCCGGAGCGCACACTCGACGGCGCGATCTACTTCATCGACCCGGTAGATCCCTCATCGGTGTTCCCTGAAGCAATCGCACTCAAGCGCCAGTGCGTCATCCACGGCAAGCCTTTCATCTCCACGGTAGCCACCGCGCGTGACTGGATTGAAATGGAGCGCATCCACGCAGGCTTCGCTCCGGATCCGGGCGCAGATGATCTGCACGACTTCAGCAAGCAGACGCTGGCACTGATCGCACACGATGCGCGCAAACCACAGATGCTGGCGTTCGCATCAGAGCACTTCGACCTGCTGTCGCAGTTTGAGCAGCGCATCGGCACCGGCACCACCGGTCAGCGCTTGAACGAGATGGCTTGGAGCCGCGGCTGGCCACGCGGTCAGGAATGGATCCACCGCTTCCAGAGTGGTCCGCTCGGTGGCGATGCGCAGATTGCAGATCGTGTGCTTGAGCACCGCTGCCAACGCGCGATCTTCTTTGAAGATCCGCATGTGGCGCGCCAGCATGAAGCGGACATCCAGCTGCTGGAGCGCGCAGTGACGACAGTCACTGATGAGGCTGTGTGCATCACCGCACCGAACATCGCTGCCCGTTGGGCAACAGCAGCACAGGCTCGCCAGAAAGCCTGACTGTAGTGCCGAACCATGTTCGGCAGGGGCATTCCAAGTAGCGCCGCAGTAACCCGATGCTTTGGCTTTTGGCTTTTGGCTTTTGGCTTTTGGCTTTTGGCTTTTGGCTTTTGGCTTTGGCTTTTGGCTTTGCCTTTGGCTTTGCCTTTGGCTTTGGCTTTAGCTTCTGCCTCGGTTTCTGCTCTAGCTCTTTCTTTCCCTTCTCCCGCCTGCGGGAGAAGGGTTGGGATGAGGGCAGCTTTTGGCTTCTGGCTTGGTACAAGCCTTTCTGCGTCGTTGCCTCTACGAGCTTCGCGGCTTACGCCGCTCCCACAAAAGCCTGCCATAGCTGCCACAAGCCTGTCTTTGCTCCAGGCAAAGAAAAACCCCGCTGCTTCTGGCAGCGGGGTTTTGGTTTAAATCCTGACGATGACCTACTCTCGCACAGCTTAGGCTGCACTACCATCGGCGCGGCTACGTTTCACTTCCGAGTTCGGGATGGGATCGGGTGGTTCCATAGCGCTAATTTCATC